>JAFDFT010000006.1 GCA_019309685.1 Deltaproteobacteria bacterium | reverse complement strand
CTTCGATCCTCGCAATTACACTTTTAATATAGGCCTTTTTTCAACAACGCTTATTTCTCATGACGAAGTAAACAGGGACAGAGAATATCAGGGCTCTTTTCACTCGTTACTATTTACTATTCACTTATCAAAAGTTGCTTCTTAACCCGTAACCGCTTCCATCCCCTTTGTTAAAGCTTTCCTGTTCACGTCCCATTTGCTTTCAGGGAAATTATCTTCGATCTCATGGATAACACTTTCAGCGGATACATCCAAAAGCCCTGTCTGAATCAACGCGCCCAGCATCACCACATTGGCCAGAATGGCATCTCCCAACTCCATGGCAATCTGTGTGGCATCCACCCAGTACAATTGTCCTGAAAGTTCCTGTAGCTTTTCTTTTAATACATCCAGGTCAGGATACACTGTTTCCCCCGCAATTACGCCCATGGGATGAACCGGCCGTGAGTTGACCACAGTCACCACATCTTTGTTCCCATAATCCGGCAATACTCTTAGCGCTTCCGCCGGCTCAAGAGCCACAACCGCATGGGCAAGCCCCATTGGAATCAGGGGCCCCAGTGTCATTTTTTTTGATACACGGATGTGGCTCAACACCGCTCCGCCTCGCTGGGACAGGCCATAGGTCTCACCAACCGTCACCTTATACTCATTTTTCAGCAGGGTCCGTCCAATAATTTGAGAAGCCAGAACATTGCCCTGCCCGCCAACTCCCGTAATAATCAGGTTAAACGGATCTTTATCCATGGCTGACCTCTTTTCTGATGATCGCGCCTTCCGGGCACACATCACTGCATACGCCGCAGCCCACACAGATAACCGGATCGATGCGCGTTTTCTTTGCTTTTGTATCCCAGATTAACCCTGGACATCGAAAAACGCGGGTGCAATACCTGTTGCATCCGCAATTTTCTCCCATACAGGCTTCCTCTTTTACATCCATCTCATATGGGAATCCCCCTTCCCTGCGCTGTACAAGCGCGCATTTTCGGCGCATGATAATGACTCTGACACCGTCTGACTGCTGGAGCAGGCTGTAAATCGTCTTTGACGAATCTTCCAGATCATACGGATCCAGAACCGTCACATCCGTTCCCATAGACCGGCACACCGACTCTATATCAACAGTTGTGGCCACATCTCCTGTAGCATTGATGCCGGTTCCCGGATGGGGTTGAAAACCGGTCATGGCTGTGGCACTGTTATCTAAAATGATCAGCAAAAAACTGGACTGGTTATATATAGCGTTTACCAGCGGCGGAAGTCCCGCATGAAAAAAAGTAGAATCCCCCACCACCGAAATAATGGGCTGTTCCAGTCCCTGCTGGTCAAGTTTCCCGTATCCGCTGGACATGCCAACGCCAGAGCCCATGGCATGCACTGAATTAACCTGGTTGAACCCCGTGGGCCAGATCCCCATAGTGTAGCACCCGATATCTCCTGAGACAAACCCATCCCGGTCATCCCACTTAAGCGCATTTTTTATGCTCCAATAAGACGCCCGATGAGGGCAGCCCGGGCAAAACCCAAGTTCCCGTGGGGGAACCAATTCATCTACAACTTTTTTTGCTTTCTCCGCATAGCCCTCATCTCTTAACGAAACATCGATCTCCAGAATCGAAGCCAGTGCCTGCATAATAACATCAGGATTGAGTTCTCCTATTCTCGGTATATGTCCCGAAGCCTTCCCATAAAAAGTTTTCAGGCCAATGGAACTTACATGCTGGGCGTAAATACTTTTAACATTGTCTTCCAAAAAGGGCTGGACTTCTTCTATTATCAGGATTTTTTCACTTTGTTTCAGCCTTTCCTGAACCCATTTATCGGGAAGCGGCCACGTGGTACCGATTTTTGAGACGCCCACGCGTTTGTTTAGATCAAGCAGCGCCAGTGCTTCCTGAACATAGAGATATCCTGTTCCACACGTAATTACCATCAGCTCCGGTGCGTCTGGACCTGTATACGCATTAAACGGAGATTCTTCAAAAATCTCCTGTGCCTTATCCAGTTTTCCCAAGGCTGCCTTATGCTTGGGAAGCACAGGGAATGTATTCATTGACACTGATGTATCGACATGGGGTCTTCTTCCCCGTTCCGAAAACTGCCCGAAGACAACCCTGCCCCTTGAATGTGATATTCTTGAAGTGCTTCGAATAATACACAACGCACCAATTTCCTCTGACAATTCAAAGGCAAAGCGAGTCATCTCCAGCGCTTCCTGCGGGCTCGACGGCTCCATTAAGGGGATGTCTGCAATACGGGCATAAAGCCTGGCGTCCTCTTCATTGGTGCTGGATATGCCGCCCGGGTCATCACAGGTCACCAGAACCAGCCCTCTCTTGACACCCGTAAGTGTTAGATTGGTCATAAAATCAGACACCACATTGACGCCATTCTGTTTCATGGCCGTCATGGCGCGAAGTCCTGCAAAAGACGCGGCTGCCGCGGACTCCAGGGCAACCTTTTCGTTCACAGACCATTCCGCGTAAAATTTCAAATCTTTCGCAACCGCGGCCAGGGTTTCCATAATTTCTGATGATGGATTCCCCGGATATGCCGCGCTGAAATCAAGACCCGCCTCCAGTGCTCCTCTTGCGATCGCTTCGTTGCCGATCAACAGATGTGCCTCGCCGGGTGTGTCTAAAGCTACAGTGTGCATTATATTTCCTTTTTAACAGAATTATCGTTGCGTATCTTTTCTACGTTTGCTTTTTTTTGTCCCAATTCTCTTTTCCTCTTTTGCGTTTCAAAAGGGATGCTTCAAAAAGATGATCCTGATTTTCTCCCGGGAGTTCTTCCAGTTCCAGAACACCTCCGGCAACAGCCCTATCCACCAGGTCCTTTCCCTTCTTTTTCCTCACTATCAGCGTATTCCAGTCAGGCATGCCCTCCACCACGCCAACGGAAATATCTGTAAATTCTGCTGTCAGGTCAGCGCAAAACGCGCACCCTGTCTGAACAAATTCGCGTATCTCAGTCAAAGGGTACTCGCGCGTTTTATGACCCGTAAAAACTTGAAATACTTCTGCCGGAGGAGGCGGGATATCATATCTAAGCAAACTTTCTGTGACATCCTCCTTATTTAAAAAACCCTTGAAAGGCCTGTATTTCAACGCCCATGTGCAAAAAAGGCCCACCGTCAATTCTGCCTCTGGTATTTCCTGATCGGAATTCTTCTGAGAATCTTTTGCCAGGGCTAAAGACAGAGCCTGACATGGCAATGCTACCACCCCTAACCGTGGTGAACCCTCCTTAATTCGTTTGTTAAACGCCTCAAGCGCTGCCGATGACGTATAACGGGACCCGCTGCATTCAATGACTTCCGCTGCTGTTTTTGCGATAACACCGCGTGGAGAAGTCCCATTACCATTACTGGTAAGTATCGCTTCATCAATTAAACCTTCTTCAAGAGCAGCAATGATGAGTGCACTCACTGTGCCGCCATATTGCGACTTTTCCCTAAGTCTATTATCTTTTGCCCTGGATCTATAAATGCTTATACACTTTCCCACCGGTTCTTTATCTATTGACGTTTTTTCTGTCTGATGTGCGATAGGACATACCGAATAGCATCTTCCATCATCAAGATCACACGAATCCGTACAGATGACCTTCCCGTCAAAAAAACTGATATGAGGGCAAAGCCCCACGCAGCCGCCGCACGCAACGCATAAACCCGGCTCCAATACTTCTTTTTTTAATAAATCCATCCCTGTTTTTGCCATTATCTAAATTCCTTAGGAAACGAGTAACATGTTTTGTAAAACCATATTTTGATCAAGGTTGTTTTAAAAATAAGAGACGCCAATGTCAAAAGAAAATTTCTATAGAGTATCTCTACATACTATTTTCAATTTTTTAAGATAGAAAAAGAGACTTTCAAAGAAATGGTTAAAGCGGCAAGCTAACTGATTGATATTATAAGATACAAATTAAGTTTCCGGTTCACAAATAAGATATTTTTTTGAAAAACAAGGCCGCACAAGGGTTTACGCCGAGGCGTGCATGTAGTACGTCGCAGGCGAAAACCTGCGGAGAACGCAGTTTTTCGGGAAAATAGCTATTTGTGGATGGAAACTAATGGAATTTTCCGTGCCTCCCCTCCCCCCTGGTAAACCGTTCAGCTCCACCCAATGTTTCACCTGACTCGATAACCTTAATCCCATACTCAAATTCATTTGTAAGTGCTTCCTGGATGTTCATACCAAACTGTTCATGCGCGGACCGCCTGTCATTTCGCATGCATGTTTGGGGAAACCCTGATATTTTTTCCGCTATTTTTTCAGCCGCTTCTCTCGATTTTCCATTGTCTACAACATAATTGGCAAGGCCGAATGATAATGCCATTTCGGCATCTACTTTCCTGCCGGTAATGATCATATCAAGCGCCCGGCTCAAACCAATAAGCCTTGGAAGTCTGAACGTTCCTCCATCAATCAGCGGCACACCAAATCTTCTTGAAAATACACCAAATACAGCATCACGTTCAGCAACTCTTAAGTCACACCAGATGGCCAACTCCAATCCGCCGGCAACTGCGTATCCCGCTACTGCTGCAATGACCGGTTTTGACAGCAGCATCCGGGTCGGTCCCATGGGACCGTCTCCTGTCTCTTCTAGACGATTTCCCTTTCCCTTAACCATTGCCTTTAGATTCGCACCCGCGCAAAAAGATCCGCCGCTTCCCCATAATACGGCAGCACGCACGCCGTCATCGTTTTCAAAATCCCTGAAAGCATCCGCCAGTTCACTTGCGGTCCTGCCGTCTACAGCGTTTTTTACTTCAGGGTTGTCCATAATAACAGTATAAACAAAACCTCTTTTTTCTATTTTTATGGGCATCTTTTACAACCTCCCTACTTGTTAAATTGTAAAATCTTAAAAATTAACCTTCCTGTTCTTGCAATCTTAGCGAAGATTCTTCTCATCAGAAGCACCGGGACTGTGTAAAATAGGATGTTTTCCTAAGGCCTTAAAAGGTTAGGGATATTCAATCCAACCAAAGAATAAAGCCGGCAGGATTCTAACCTTCTACCGGCCTCTCTTTATTTTCAGCAAGAACTATAATTATTTTTTGTCTGAGAAAATGCAAAACCGCTGGACTATAGACCCAGCTGCTGAGCAACCTTTTCCAAATGGTAATCCCCGTCTCCAAATGCTACTTCAGCGGCCTTTGCTTTTCTGTAATACAGGTGCATATCATGTTCCTCGCAAAAGGAGATAGCGCCATGAATCTGGTGGCCCAGGAAGGTAACGCGCCTTGACGCATCACTGGTCCATGCCTTGGCCATGGATGCCTCCATGCTTGTGGGAAGCCCCTCTGCAATCTTCCATGCAGCCTGATACGTGATGAATCGAGCGCCATCCACATCGATGACCATATTCGCGCAGTGATGCTGAATGGCCTGGAAACTCCCAATTGGCCTCCCAAACTGTTTCCGATCCTTTGCGTAAGCCACCGTCATGTCAAAGGCGGTCTGAATGCAGCCAACCATCTCAGCACATTTTCCCACTGCCGCCTTTTCCTGCAGATTCTCAAGCACGCTGAAGGCCTTTCCATTTTCACCGATAATATTGTCAGCAGGTACCCTGACATTGTCAAATACAACCTCGCACTGCTTGTCATATGCCAGGGTGTCAAGGACTGTACACGTGATGCCTTTACTTTTACCGTCCACCAGAAACAGGGTAATCCCTTCATCCGGCGATCCGCCTTTATCTGTCCGGGCGGCGCAGAGTATATAGTCGGCGATATGGGCATTTTCCACAAAAAGCTTTGTCCCGTTAATGACGTATTCATCTTTGTCCGCTACCGCCTGAACATTAATTACAGACGTCCCGTACCAGGCCCCCGGTTCGGACAGCGCCAACGTGAGAATAAGATCTCCATTTGCCAGCTTGGGCAGAAGCAATTTCTTCTGTTCTTCTGAACCCGCGTCCAATATGGCCAACCCGCCTAGAACAACGGTTGAGAAAAACGGCCCCGGGCAGCAGACTTCACCCATAGCTTCCAGGATAATGGCAAGATCCATAAAATTACCGCCAATCCCATCATATGCTTCAGGAACCATTACCCCGAGCCATCCAAGATCAGCCATTTTTGCCCACAGTGCCTCAGGATACCCCTTCTCATCTTCTTTCATCTCTCTCATCACTGAACTTGGACATTCTTTTTTTAAGAAGTCACGGGCCGATGATTTTAGTATTTTTTGTTCTTTTGTGAATTCAAGATCCATAATTTCAACTCCTTTTATCTTTACTGAAAAAATGATTCTATTTTTTTGTCAAACCCAATCCCCTCATGGCAATGATATTTCGCTGAATCTCGGAAGTACCCGCGCCTATGGTTGCTGATATACAGTCAAGATATCCACGTGGGGCCATGCCCCTGAACTGTGCATCTTTAGATCCACCCATTAGCTGGCCATAAGGTCCCAATATCTCCATGGTAACGTCTGCCAGCGCCCGGCTCAATTCAGTAGCGGTTAGTTTTAAAACAGAAGATTCAACGCTTGGGACGAGCCCCTTGTCCAGCATGCTGGCGGTTCTCCAGAAAAATATGTAGACCATTTCAATTTTAACCGCGATCTCCGCCAGTTTTTTGCGCACTGTATGGTTTTTACCAAGCGGTGATCCATCCTGTTCGGACTGTTTTACGTACTCGATAAATTGCTCGAAAAGTCTTTTGAACCCGCCAATGCCCACCATGAGTCTCTCAAAATCAAGAGCCGTCATCATGTAGTAAAACCCCATATTCTTTTCGCCGATCATATTTCTCTTGGGCACGCGCACGTTGTCAAAAAAGACCTCGTTAAAGGAATGAATCCCGAGAATGTTTATTATCGGGCGAATAGTAACCCCCGGGGTTTTGTTGTCTACGATAAAAAGGCTGGCATTTCTATGCCTTGGTGCTTCAGAATCGGTCACAGCAATCAACCAGGCATAATCCGCTAGATGGGCTATTGTGCCCCAGATTTTCTGGCCGTTTATAATGAAGTCATCACCGTCATCTACTGCCGTTGTTTGAATACCTGCAAGGTCAGACCCCGAGTTCGGTTCACTGTATCCCAGCCACATTTCGATTTCGCCTTTTGCGATGGTTTGAACCCAATCCTGCTTGTTTTCATCGGAGCCGAAACGTAAAATTGTCGGCCCGGCGATTCCAGTTGCTATACCCATTCCAGGGGCCCTGTAGTAACTGACCCGTTCATCAAAGATGGCCTGTTCCATGTATGAGTGCTCTTCCCCTCCAAACTCTTTTGGCCAGGAAATAGTCAGCCACCCCTTCTCCGCGAGCCTGCGCCTGAATGTGAAAGCCGCTTTTACCGCTTCTTCATTGGTGGATTCAAGCGACCCGTATCCACCCGGCCAGTGTGTAGACATCTCAGGCCATTTAGGGGGCAGTTCCTTTTTCAGAAAAGCTTCGACTTCGCTTTTGAAGGCTTCTTCTTTCTCGCTTAATTTAAATTCCATGATTCCCTTCTCCTGATTTCCTGAAGATCATTTACTTCCTTGGGAGTCCCAGCCCTCGCATCGCGATGATGCTTCGCTGGATCTCTGAAGTGCCGCCGCCTATTCCCATGGATGGTGAATTGAGGTACGACCTTGTGATCCCGCCATGAAGTTGTGCCCACTTTGATCCACGATCAAGCTGACTGTAAGGTCCGAGAATACGCATCCCCACATTGGATAATCTATCCAGCAGTTCACTGCCGAAAACTTTTGTAACAGAGGCCTCGTAGTTAGGGGTCTTCTTATTTATCTGCAACCACGTTATCCGGTAACAAAGAAGTCGCAGGACCTCCGCATCAACAGCCAATCTGGCCAGTTCCTGCTGAACCCCTTTGTCTTTCCAGAGCGGCGTGCCATTTCGTTTAGTCTCCTTGCAGTACTGAACAAGTCCGTCGATTACCTGTTTCATCCGTGCCGGTCCACCCACACCGGAACGTTCAAAATCCAGCGCGATGGCAAGCTGATACCAGCCGTTGTTCTTTTCCCCTACCAAACTCTCTTTTGGAATGATTACGTTATCAAAAAAAACTTCATTGAATGAATGGAATCCTAAAATATTTATCAGGGGGCGGACCGTAATACCCGGGGACTTCATATCCACAACAAACATGCTTACACCCTTATGCTTTGGCGCATCAGGATCTGTCCGTGCCGCAAGCCAGCAGTAATCGGCCCGATGTGCTATCGAAGTCCATACCTTCTGACCGTTTACAACAAATGTATCACCATCTTCAACCGCCGCAGTCGATACTGCTGCCAGATCCGAACCGGCATCCGGTTCACTATAGCCAAGACAGAATGTTAGTTCCCCCCTGGCCGCCGGTGGAAGATATTTTTTCTTCTGTTCATCGGTACCAAACAGCATAATCGTGGGGCATACCCAGCCGATGGTTATCATTGTTTCTACGCCGGTTGGAGTGCCGGCGGCAGCCATCTCTTCATCTAAAATGAGTTGGTCTACTGGAGAACGCCCCAGTCCCCCATATTCTTCCGGCCATGTCAGGGCAAGCCATCCCTTTGCCCCGAGCTTGCGGTTCCATTCTTGTGTGATGGCCCAGGATTCGTCTGTCTCTTCCCATACCGTATACCCGAGCGTTTCCCACTTTTGGGGCATTTCTGTCTTAATATATTCTCTAACTTCTAAGCGAAATGCTTCCTGTTCCTTTGTAAAACCGAAGTCCATAGCAACCCTTTTTTAATCATCATCATCGTCATCTTCGTCTTCTTCCGGCAGAAACTTTTCTATAAAGCTGGTGTCAAACTTGCCTTCGATAAAATGAGGGTCATCCATTACCTGAAGGTAAAGGGGTATGGTTGTTTTAAGCGGATAGACTCTAAATTCCTCAAGCGCTCTTTTCATTACTGAAATAGCGCCGTTTCTCGTTGTATCATAGGATATGAGTTTCGCGATTAAAGAATCATAATAGATGGGAAGTTCATACCCCTGATAAAGATGTGTATCCAGTCGGACTCCGAAACCGCCCGGTGGATGATATTCTTCAACAGTACCGGGTGAGGGCAAAAAGTTTTTCTCCGGGTCTTCAGCGTTGATCCTGCATTCAATGGCCCATCCTTTTATATTGAGATCGTCAAAGCTGTAGTCCAGCGTTTCGCCTGATGAAAGCCTTATCTGCTCTTTCACCAGGTCTATGCCTGTTGTGAGTTCAGTAACCGGATGCTCCACCTGTATCCGTGAATTGATTTCAATGAAGTAAAATTTTCCGTCCTTGTCCAGAAGAAATTCCACGGTACCGGCATTAAAATATTGAATCGCTTCAGCCGCCTTTATTGCGGCATCACCCATGGCTTTTCTCAGGGCGGGCGTAAGCCCGGGAGAGGGCGCTTCCTCAATAAGCTTCTGATAACGCCGCTGTATAGTGCATTCCCGTTCGCCCAGATGTATTACTTTCCCGGATTTATCGGCTAAAATCTGAAATTCAATATGCCTGGGCTGAGTAATAAATTTTTCAATATAAAGTTCATCATTGCCAAAAGCCGCCCGCGCTTCCATTTTTGCTACCGGAAACTCCTCCAGCAAATCTTCTTCATTTTGGCAAACCCTGATCCCTCTGCCGCCGCCGCCGCCGGACGCCTTGATCATGACCGGATAACCAATCTCATTGCAAAAGCTCTTTGCCTCGTCAATAGACCCGACACCGCCGGGACTGCTCGGAATGACAGGCACCCCGGCTTCTTCCATGATCTTTTTCCCCGCGATTTTATCACCTGCCAGGCTCAGGTTGTGGGGAGTGGGGCCGATGAAGACAATACCCTGTTCATCACACATTTTGGCAAATTCTTCCACTTCAGCCAAATATCCGTAACCCGGGTGTATGGCATCAGCACATGTCTCCTTCGCCGCCTTTATAATACTCTCCATGTTCAAATAGCTCTTGGCGCTGACCGGAGGCCCTATGCATACCTTTTCGTCCGCCATCTTTAGATGAAGTGATGTTTCGTCCGCTTCAGAGTATACCGCCACACTTTTAATGCCCGATTCCCGGCACGCGCGGATGATCCTGACGGCGATTTCGCCTCTGTTTGCAATAAGTATTTTTTTAAACATTACCTAAATCCTTATCCGTAAAACCTGCTGTTACTGAAAGATTACTTTATTCCGCCTCCAGAATGAATATAAGGTCACCGTCCTTCAAAGGGGTCTCCTCTTCGGCAACAATCTCTACTACCTTCCCGTTCGCCGGAGACTTAATTTTTTGGAACACTTTCATGGTCTCCAGCAGAGCAAGTATCTGCTTCTTTTTTACGACCGTACCCACTTCAACGTAAGCGGGTTCTTCAGGGGCCGGTTTTCGGTAAAACACCCCAGACATCGCAGCTCTCACTTCAATCCGTTTTCCACTTGTTTCAGCCATTCTTTGTTTCCTCCTTTATGCTGATAAAAATCAATGCTTCGCCGCCAGCACTTTATACCGGTGGAGCACCATGCATTTTCGCTCTTGCCGGCAGCTTCTCTACTTTTTTCTTCGTTATCTGAAGTCCTTCAATGATCCTTTTCCGTGTATCCTTTGGCAGTATTATTTCATCAACGATCTGCGCAGTCCATGTATGGGCAGTGCCAAATGCATCCACTTTTTCCCGGGAACGATTCAGATAGGATTCATACGCGTCTTCTTCAATGCCCTTATCATAAATCTTTCTGTAGTCCAAATTGGATGATTCCACAGCAAACTGGGCAATTGGCCATGCGTAGATCAAATCTGTACCCATGCTTTTAAGTCCGCCCATTATCATGCTCCCTGCATCTGCGTATGCTCCGCGTAATATTACACTGATCTTCGGGATAGTGGCCGTCGCATAGACTTCAGTTATCTTGCCCATGTGTCTGATCAACCCCTTGGCCTCTTCAGCTTCACCCGGTACGACCGGCGGAGTATCCACAAGATTGACCAAAGGGATATTGTACGCGTCCAGCACCTGCAAAAATCGATAGTATTTATCGCTGGAATTTATTTCCAGCATGCTTCCCGGATACTTTGGATTATTTGCGACCAGGCCAACCACTTGCCCGTTAAAACGGCAGAAGCAGGTAATGATATTTTTTGCGTACTCGTCTTTAATCTCAAAGTAATCCCCTTCATCAACGATCTGTTTGATCACATCATGCATATCATAAGTTTTACTAAAGTCATCAGGAACAATTTTATTGAGTTCCGCAACCTCCCTGCCAGGGTCATCCGTTTGTTCCCACAGGGGCGGCTTATCCCTGAAACTAAGAGGCAGGTAGCGCAGCAATTCACGCGTTTTCTTAATAATTGTTTCATCATCCTCTTCCACAGCATCACAGCTCCCGCTGAACTGCATGTGATAATCGGCCCCGCCGACATTGCTGTCAAACTTTTCAGACGTTGCGGCCGCTGTCTGGCGCGGGCCGCCCAGCCACATAGTTCCTGACACCCTGCTCATAAACAGAAAGTCGCAAAGCGTTGGAATATACGCGCCGCCGGCGATACACGGACCCATGAGGACACAGATCTGTGGGACAACACCTGAGTACAGAGACTGAATCCTGAACTGCCAATCAATACCCGCTATCGTCGCATCAGCGTATCCAAGTCTGCCGCCCGATGAATCCAGCAAAATAACCAGGGGAATACCCCATTCAGCAGCCATCTCCAGCGGCCGCGCGAATTTCATGAGGTGCTGCACTCCTGTCGAACCGCCCAGTACTGTGAAATCACTCGCGTGAAGCATGATCGGCCTGTCGTTGACCCTGGCAGTGCCAGTTACTGCGCCGTCACATGGCGCATCCGGAATACGGCCGTCCATGCGCATGCTTGTGGTGCCCACGCATGATCCCAATTCATTAAAGGATCCGGGGTCGACAAGTATATCGATTCGCTCCCGTACCATCAGTTTCCCACGGCTATGCTGTCTTTCAATATGTTTCTCGCCGCCGCCAATAAGATTTTTTTCCTGTATCTCTTGATATTTTTTAATGGCTTCATCCATTTTTTTGCCCATTTTGTAACACTCCCTTCAATTGCGCTAAGCAGGTTTGATAAATCGATTCTTTTCCGGCAGTTCCTCACGTTTGTTCCTCGTGACGCGAAGCGCCTTGATAATCCTCGGACGTGTTTCCCTGGGATCGATTACTTCATGTACGGTGTAAAAAGTCGTAAAAGACTTGGCAAAGTTCATAACATTGAATTGTTCTTTCAGCGGAATTAGAAAAGAATTGTAAACCTCTTCATAATTACCGTCTTCCTTTGCCTTGGCAAGCTCTTTATGGAATATGGCTTCAACGATCGATTCCGGACCGGTAGGTGCGAATTCTGTTGTTGGCCAGCCATATATGAAGTCAGGCCCCATCTTGCTGCAGCCCATGGTAATGTTTGACCCGCCGTATGATCTTCGCAAAACAATCGTTACCTTGGGATTTGTCAGGTGAGAGTATCCGTGTAGATTTTTTGCCCCATGTCTGATTACGCCCATCCTTTCCCATTTATCACCCGGCGGATAGGCAGTGGTGTCCGACATGGTTATCAGCGGGATATTAAACGCGTCTAAAAACATCATAAACCTGTCATATTTATCCGAAGAATCCGGTTCCATGATACCACTGAGCTCTTCCGGATTACTGGCGGCAATACCGGCAACCATACCGTCAAACCTTGCAAGTCCTGTAACCAGATTAGGAGCAAACTCTTCTTTCAGCTCGAAGAAATCTCCGTTGTCAACGATCAATTCGATGACTTCGCGCATATCGTATGTAAATTTTGGATTATCCGGCATGACATCCAGCAGGGCATCGTCCTTTCTTTCAGGATCATCCGTCGACTCAATGATCGCGGGCTTCTCCCAGCAGTTCTGCGGTATGAAATCAAGAAGCTGCTTTGCAAGGTCGATTGCCTTCTCATCACTGTCCGCGATGAGATCGCACTGGCCGCTCTTTTCCATATGGAACTCGGCAGTACCCGCGTCTTCGGATTCTATGTCTCCACCCAACCACAAAAACCCTGTCTTCTCGTTGATGATCAAAAAGTCCGACAACACCGGGATTTGCGCCATGGGTCCCGTACATGGCCCGAGAAGAAGCGTTATCTTCGGAATAATGCCGGAATAAAGGCAGTAATTCCTCACCAGCCGCCCCATACCGTTCAAACCAACAGCACCCTTATCAAAACTGATCCTGGAACCCGCCGAGTCTATCATTCCGATAACGGGGATCTGCTCCTGACCGGCCATTTGTATCAATTCAGCAATCTTCCATACACCCTGATCACCTATGGATCCGGACATAATCGTAAAGTCAACGGAATATACCATTACGGTCCGTCCGTTTACCTTACCAAAACCCATGGATACACCGTCAGCCGGGTTTAGTTTTCCCCCTTCACCAAAAGACTGGCGTGTATCCCTTACCTGGGAGCCGATGTCTTCAAATGTCCCCGGATCTACCAGATGTTCTATCCTCTCACGGGCCGTAAGCTTCCCAAGGCTGTGCTGAACTTCAATTCGTTCCTTTCCGCCTGCGTCCATGCATTCCTGGCGGCTCTTTTCAAGCCTCTCCAGATAACCATCCATCCATTGTCCCATACTTTTTCTCCTTAACCTATTGTTTTTTCTTCTTTTTACCCCTTGATTTCAGGAAACGGCTAACCGCTTCTTTAAGGTCGCTTGATTGAAACCTAATGGCCTGATGGGATGCCTCCCGTTCGAGGACTTCTTTCAGGTCCATATCAAAACTCCTTTCCAGTCCCTCCTTAATCGGCGACATGGCTGACTCTTTGGATAAGTGTATATTTCGAATTAGATTTCAATGAATTCCCAATCAATTCACAATATGAGCGTACGTTCAAAATAATTATGATTCAGTGATTAGGTAAACAGTCCTTACTGTTATAATATATTGAAAAAATTAAATAAAAAATATTATAAAGTTGCTAAGGTTAGTAAATATTACCTGGCTGTTTTTGTCAAGTCTATTTTATCGGACATAGCTACATCAAACTGTACCTTTTGGCATTCCCGGACGTTTACCTTAACAATACCAAACCACTGGAAACGATCCGTTATCGACAGAAAGCTTAATAAAAAAATTGAATCCCATCATTAATATAACCCCAAAATATGTTTCCAGTCCAGAAATGAGCAATTTTTGTTCAATTTCAAGGAAGGCGATAATTTTAACCACCCCGTACGATCTTCCAGACTTACGGGGCAGGCATCCATACATTGAGTATTTCGAGGATTAATCCGCCAAAGTTCGGTGGCGGATTAAAATTTGAGCCTGTCGAAGATCCCGCCCATCGGGGACACAGAAATTGAGCCAAAAGGGCCATTTATGGATGGAAACTAATTATATTGCTCTCGCAATACCTTCTTATCCATTTTACCCACACTTGTTTTGGGGATTGTATCTGTAAAAACAATTTTGTCCGGCACTCCGTATTTGGGTATGGTACCGTCTTCAACATATTTCATAACGAATTGCTTCAATTCATCCGTATCCACTTTTCCTTTGTAATTATCTTTTAGAACGATAATGCACATGGGCCTCTCACCCCATTTATCATCCGGAACACCAATGGCCACGGCTTCACTGACCGCTTCATGCTGGCTGATAATATCTTCAAGCTCAAGAGAGGAAATCCATTCGCCGCCCGTCTTAATTACATCTTTCATCCTGTCAGTGATTTGCAGACAACCCTCATAATCAACGTATCCGATGTCACCGGTGTGAAGCCATCCACCATCCCATAGCTCCTCGCTTCGCTCCGGATCATCCGTGTATCCCTGAGTCAGCCACGGCGACCGGACAACCACTTCTCCTGTAGCATTTCCGTCATGGGGTAAAGGATTTCCTTTACTGTCTATGATCCGAAGGTTGACCAGCGGTGCGGGCAGCCCGGTTCTGCAACGGGCCTCCACCTGTTTTTCCGGTTCAAGCGCCAGCGTCTCAGGTTTTAACTTCGGTCCGGTCAGCATGGGGCAGGTTTCTGACATACCATAACCCGCATATATATTAACACCCAGATCCAGTGCCTGTTTGCAGAGCGCCTTGGGCAGCGCGGCACCGCCGATGATCACCTGCCAATTAGACAGATCTACATCTTTTATGTCCGGCGAGTTTAGCATCATGTGAAGAATAGTGGGGACACAATGGGAAAAAGTCACGTTTTCCTTTTTGATCAGTTTTAAAATTAATTCCGGTTCATAACGGCCGATATAGATCTGCTTAGCTCCAATCATGGTAAAAAAATAAGGAAAGCCCCATGCGTGAACATGAAACATGGGAGTAATGGGCATATACACATCTTCTGAAGTCAGGTGCGCCTGGGACTTTATTCCGGAAAAACCTGCCGCGGCGCCAAGGGTATGAAGAACTATCTGGCGGTGGCTGAAATAAACCCCTTTGGGCAATCCGGTGGTGCCGGTAGTATAAAAGGTTGTTGCCATGGTATCTTCGTCAAATTCAGGAAAATCATAATCCGAACCGCCTTGCGACAGCAGCTCTTCATACTCTCCGTCCATTACCAGCCCTGTTTCCGGCATGTTGTCGTCATCCTTTAACAGGATAAACTTCTTGACTGTTTTTATTTGATCTTTGACCGGTTCCAGGAGCGGGAAAAATTCCGCGTTAATAAGGATTACATCATCTTTGGCGTGATTGATTGTATAAAGGATCTGCTCAGGGGAAAGCCTGATATTAATTGTGTGCAGCACAGCACCCATCATGGGTATCGCGAAAAAACATTCAAAATATCGATTCGTGTCCCAGTCCATAACCGCAACCGTGTCACCCGGTTTCACGCCCAGCGTTGTCAGCGCATTGGCAAGTCTGGCAATGCGATCTGCCAGAATTTTGTAAGTATATCTTAATGTGTCACGGTAAACGATTTCCTGGTTTGGCGCCAGAACCTGTGAAGACTCCAGAATGTTTTTGATCAGCAATGGAAAGTAATGGGCAGACGGGGTGCGCTCGATCTTTTTGTAGGTCATCACTACCTCCTTTTCCCTGTATGCATTCAAATTATTATAACGTAAAAGAGAATAAGGCTGTCTCCAAAATATCATTGCGGGAAACGACGCAAATCGATGTAGCAACCTAAATATTTGAATTTGAGATTACTTCACCACGCTCAAATCAATTGATTCTACTCACTATTTACTATTGATGAATTCGTAAAAAGCCGAATCCATCACGTTTTATGTTTTAGGTGTTAGGTGATTCAGTTTTGAATTTATTACAACTACTTAAAACGTAAAACCTGATACTTAAAACGTTCGTAAAAAGTCAAGTTTTTCATTTTTTACGAAACCATCACTATTTACTTGCCTCTCGCCTGCAGCCCGCATTTTTATAATACCAAGTCTTCTATAAAATCAACGAGCTGGTTGAGATTTTGACACTGCCGCAGTTGGTTACAGTATGGCTCATACGTTTTCATTTCACTGTCTCCCGTGTACCAGAAACGTTTGGTTTCAGGGTTTAGCCATATAACCCTTCTGCATCTTTCCTTCATCTCGCCCAGGATCTCTGCTTCCGGATTTGTATAATTAGAGCGCCCATCACCGATGATGATCAGCGTTGTCTTTTTATTTAAGGCGTCCATATATTCTCTTTTAAAATGGCGAAATGTCAGACCGTAATCTGTGGGCGCGCCATATTCAATGTCCGCCTCATTTAAAGCCTTGTCAACCGCTTTGCTTCCTTCGTTGTCCTCAAAGACTTTGGTTACTTCTGCCAGGCCTGCCACAAACACAAAGCTGCGCACTTTAGTAAAGCATTCCTGCAGGGAGTAAAGCATATTCAGCATAAACTTGGCAGCGGACCATACGGAGTTGGACACATCACACAAGGTGACGACCTTCCCTTTTCTAGGCGGGCGGTTTTTAAATACAATTTCAATGGGAACGCCATTATATTTGGCGGACTTTCGCAGGGTCTTTTTTACATCCAGTACACCGCTGTTCTTTCTTGAATGCCGGAGGCTTACCTTGTCTTTGAGCTTTCGCACCAGTTTCTCAACAACATCGCGCATTTCATCTATCTCTCTTTGCGTCAGAGAAATAAAAGGGATTTCTCCCAACCGGCCCAGCTTGTTGTCATAAACAGTTACTTTCTCAAGCCCGCTGCTTTGCACCCGTTGATCCCGGGTTAAAAGATCGCGTGCGGTTTCCAGCCGGTCATTATAATGCGCTAGAAGGTCCCGACGGTCTTCCCAGTCGATCCGCATCCGGTTTTTCTCCATGTATTGCGTGAGCGCCCCCCTTACCGCATTGAGTCTGAGCATAACTTCAAGTCTTCGTGTCACCGGCCCCAAGTTGGCGCCAATTCCCTGATACTGCCCTTCTCCTTCGGTCATGATCCGTCGCAAATCCTGTAAAAATTCAAAAGGGTCGCCTGCTAAAAAGTCCAGAACGGGAGTAAATCCTTCCTCTTCATCAAATTTTTTTTTCAGGAATTTAAGAATTTCATCCATCCTGTCGGCCAGGACACTGGAATGGGCGATACTTTCATCTTCTCGGAGTTCTTTAAAGAATAGATGATATAAATGGTCAAATTTGCTTTGTTCCCTGAGATTTTTTGCAAAGTTTGCCCGAAGCACCGCCCTAAACTGAGACTCATCTGTCACGTCTACCAGTTGAAGCTGATGGAAACAGTCCAGAACTTCTGAGGTAGAAGCTCTTAAGCCTGCCCCTCTTGAACAGGACACAAATCGTAAAATGAGGTTGACCATGATATTAGTTTCTTAATTCAAATTTTCGCGTTTTCTAGGCAATATATTTATATTAAACCTTGTGAAGCCCCTGTGTGCCTGATGCTGGATGCTGGTCTTAAGGAAAATACGTTATTTAATCTAACATCAAGCATCCTGAATCAAGCATCTTTCTCTCTATGACTCAAACGTTAGTGCATCAATGATATTTTTATTTTGATTTCGGTTTGTCCGGGTTAGGATTATTGAACAATCTTTTCCATGTTTTCCAGTACCCTGTCCGCGTCCGCCCGATACTTGCAGATCACACTTAACGTCTCTGTAATAATATCCGGTGACAAATCCTTGACCTGAAGCACCATGAGGGATTGCGCCCAATCCAGGGTTTCGGATATACAGGGTTTCTTTTTCAAGTCCAGATCCCGGATTCCGCGAATGGCATCCACCAGTTGCTCCATGAGCGTTTCCTCTATGCCTGGCGTCTTCATTTTGACAACCTTCAATTCAAGTTCTCTATCCGGATAGTCAATATACAGGTGGATACATCGGCGCTTTAACGCGTCACTCATATCTCTGGAATCATTGGACGTTAAAAATACAAAGGGGATATTTACCGCTTTTTTGGTACCGATTTCCGGAATAGTTACTTGATAATCGCTCAATATCTCCAGCAAAAACGCTTCAAATTCCGGGTCTGATTTGTCCACTTCGTCAATCAGCAGAACAACCGGCTGTTCCGAACAGATTGCCTGAAGCAATGGTCTGTATTGAATAAACCGTTCAGAAAAAAAAGCGTCATCCTGTTCCGCGATCCTGTCTACAGCGTCAGGCAATGAATGAGCATCCGAAATCACATCCTTTATCTTTTCCTTTACCATCTGGGTATATAAGAGCTGTTTGGCGTACTCCCACTCATACAGCGCTTTAGCTTCGTCCAGCCCTTCATAACACTGCATGCGGATCAGTTCACGCCCAAGACCGCGTGCCACTGCTTTTGACAGCTCTGTCTTTCCCACACCCGCCGGCCCTTCAACTAAAATCGGCTTATTTGTTGCACCCGCCAGATATACAACGGTAGCAATTGATTTAGAGGAAATATATTCAGCTTTTTCTAATGTCTCTTGAACATGTTCAACACTGTTAAATTCCATTAAAATGATCCTTCCTAAATCTTCTGGTTTATTGATATTTTTTAAATCTAAAATGTTTTCATATCATATTTAATAAATTATTCCATCATAATTTGTGGTTTGTCTCCCAGCAAGCAGAGAGAATGGGTCTGCTAACGGAATCTCTTTAATTATTATGAGTAGGTTCAGGAACTATTTGTTTTTTACAGCTTAGACTGATCGAAACGAAACCCAACCCCACTTGAATCCTGGGCGTATTGTCGAAAATCCCATTGTTTTTACATGAAATCCTTAAGTTTTTAATTGATCATCTAAAACAATGAATTTGTTGTTTTTTAATGAAGTCTGTGATTTGAATACCTTGATTTATCAATATTTTTCATAAGAAGCTTTCTGCTAAATAAACATTGCAGATAAACTCTGCGAATTTGTTCCATTCAATTATATATGAAGTAAACAAACTGGTTGAATATATACAAATGAATTAGATGAAGTAGCCCAAAAAAGGAAGACCGCTGTTTTACAAGATTTATGAA
>JAFDFT010000550.1:455-2906 GCA_019309685.1 Deltaproteobacteria bacterium | reverse complement strand
TGAGGCCGGGCTGTACCCTTTTATTGAAGACAGATATCCTCAGATTTTTACTGAAATTGCGGAGAAACAAGAGATATCAGATGACCTTGACAAAGTTATGACCGAGGCCTTGAACGCTTATGACGAGGAGTTCAAGGATACAATCAAATAAGTTATTTGTTGATTTGTGTATAATCAGGTAATCGAAACGAAAACAACAAATAACTTTAATATAAAGGCTGATTTGTATGGCAACGTTAAAAGAGGTCAAAACAAAAATAGGTGCGGTAAAGAAGACAAAGCAAATCACAAGAGCCATGAACATGGTGGCTGCTTCCAGATTGCGTGGCGCACAGACCAATATGGATGGCTTTCGACCCTATGCTGAAAAGTTCGCCGAAGTACTTGGAGGTCTTTCAGGAAGAGCAGGAGAGGAAACCAGCCCTCTTCTTTTGCCGCATGAGGAAGTCGTAAAAAAACATATTATTTTGTGCACTTCCGATCGGGGTTTGTGTGGCGGTTTCAATGCACACCTTATTTCCAAAGCCGATTCATCTATAAAAGAAGCAGGAGAGGATATAGAGATTTCCGTTACAAACTTTGGCAAAAAGGGACGGGATTGGTGCCGTAAAAATCAAATTCCTATCATAAGCGAGCACTTGGAGGTCATTGGTACGGTAATCAAGTTCAATATTGCTTCCACAGTCGGCAAAGGCTTGATAGACGGATTTCTCAATGGGGAATATGACGAAGTCTATGTCGTTTATTCAGAGTTCATCAGCATGGGACGACAGGTCGCGACAATAAAACAGTTGCTTCCCATACCGCCATTGGAATTTGATGAAGATGAAACCGAAGACCAGGACAAGCCGTATTTGGCGGAGCATATTTGTGAACCATCTCCTGATGAACTTCTGGGTGAGCTACTGCCAAGGAGCGTATATGTTCAGCTATTCAGTGCGTTACTGGAGACATCTACCAGCGAACATGCCGCACGGATGATGGCCATGGATAATGCGTCCAAGGCTTGTGACGATATGATAGATAATCTCACTCTGGCATACAACAAGGCTCGGCAAGCATCCATTACCGCTGAGTTGATGGATATCGTCGGCGGTGCCGAGGCCCTTAAAGGGTAAACCTGGGAAATAGTCACTAGTTGTTTGTTGATCGATTAACAAATAACAAATAACAGATTCGGAGGTCTATAGATGGGAGAAAATATAGGTAAAATCATGCAGGTTATGGGGCCTGTGGTTGACGTGGAGTTTGAACAGGGTAAACTGCCTACGATTCTTACTTCACTTCTGATTAGCAATCCAGCAATCAGTGATGAGGCTGACAATCTTGTTGTTGAGGTCGCGCAGCACCTGGGCGATAATATTGTTCGTACGATTGCAATGGACATAAGCGACGGTCTTGTCAGGGGGATGCCGGTTAAGGATACGGGCAAACCGATTATGATGCCTGTGGGTGAAGCCGGACTCGGGCGAATTCTTAATGTGGTCGGAAGGCCGGTGGATGGTTTGGGACCGGTCAGCCAGGAAAAGATGCTGCCCATACATCGTCATGCCCCGAAATTTACGGAGCAGGATACATCGGTTCGTGTTCTCGAGACCGGTGTTAAGGTTATTGATCTGCTGGTGCCATTCCCCAGAGGTGGGAAAATGGGAATGTTCGGGGGCGCCGGTGTGGGAAAAACCGTTATCATGATGGAAATGGTACACAACATTGCCATGGAGCACGGCGGCATTTCCGTTTTTGCCGGTGTTGGCGAACGGACTCGTGAAGGGAATGACCTTTACTATGAAATGAAAGATTCCGGAGTTCTTCCCAGGGCTGCCCTGATATACGGACAGATGACAGAACCTCCGGGAGCCAGGGCTCGGGTTGCTCTTTCAGCCCTGACTGCCGCGGAATATTTTCGGGATGAAGAAGGGCAGGACGTCCTTATTTTCATCGACAACATCTTCCGGTTTACCCAGGCCGGTTCCGAGGTTTCAGCACTTTTGGGACGAATGCCTTCGGCGGTTGGATATCAACCGACCCTGGCCGTTGACCTGGGCGAACTCCAGGAACGGATCACGTCAACAGACAAGGGCTCGATTACGGCAGTACAGTGTGTTTATGTACCTGCTGATGACTTGACGGATCCGGCGCCCGCGACAACATTTGCACATCTTGACGGTACGGTTGTTCTTTCACGGCAACTGGTGGAACTCGGGATATATCCTTCGGTGGATCCCCTTGATTCCACATCCAGAATTCTTGATGCGGCTTATATCGGTGATGAGCACTACCAGACTTCCCGTCAGGTTCAGCAAATACTTCAGAAATATAAAGAACTTCAGGACATTATCGCAATATTGGGAATAGATGAGTTGTCTGATGAAGATAAAATTACGGTGGCACGGGCACGGAAAATACAGCGCTTTTTGTCCCAGCCTTTCCATGTTGCTGAAGTATTTACCA
>JAFDFT010000550.1:0-439 GCA_019309685.1 Deltaproteobacteria bacterium | reverse complement strand
CATGATGATATCCCTGAGCAGGCTTTCTACATGGTTGGGGGGATTGATGATGTCCTAGAAAAGGCCAAACAGATGGCCGAATAAATGAACTTAGGGGCTTCGCCCCGCCTGCCATTGCAAGGCACGAGCGGGCAGGCCCAATTGGAATGATGGAGTAATGGAATGATGGGTTTGAAGGAGTTTTTTTACAATTTAAATGGTTTATTTTCCGCTTTTATCCCCAATATTCCAACATTCCAGCATTCCATTCCGATGGCACAAACAGGTTGCCATTAAAAGATTATTGATATCATATAGTTGTAGAAATTCCGAGACATTTAATTATTAATACTAAGATTTTTTATATCTTTTATTCTTCCCATATAAAAAAGGAGGCAAGTTTATGAAATGGCTAAGAAATAATCAAACCAAATTCAAAATTGTTGCTATCTTCTCACTT
>JAFDFT010000113.1 GCA_019309685.1 Deltaproteobacteria bacterium | reverse complement strand
TGATTCAAGCTGGTATTTTCAATACCCGTCACGTTTCTTTGATACACCATTACCGCACTGAATCCTGTTCGGATTGAAAATGCCTCCAAAAATTTCTGAAAAATATAAATGTATCATCTAATATTAAGAAGTGTTTTGTATAGGATCTTTAAGAGTTAATAAGCGGTCTGACGCCTTGACAATATACGATCCAGATCATAGTTAAACAGAGAAAAGATGGATTACTATGGGAATCTCTAAAAATGGCAGATTGCTGATTGTATGTCACACATTCCATAAGGAAAAGGAGAAAGAGGCCAGTTTTATCAGCGTGATGCTAAGATGAATCTACCAATTTATCTCGACGAAGAAGTTATGGCCTTTATTGAAAAAATAGCACAAAAAAAAGGACTGATATGAACTCTATTGTGAACAACCTACTTCGTGGTGACATGCTTATTTCTGAGGTTATGGAATAATTCAATTTGTTAAGTTTTTACGTCGTCCGGCCTTAATAATTTCGATGTACGTCTCTCTTTCCTGGTTGTAAAAAAATAAGTTTAATGATATCCATAGCCAAAATAAATCGTAAGAAAGACTATTATAAATTTTAGTCCATCCTAAGGAGGAAACAATGGCTGAAGCACATCTAATTATTAGAGTACAAGCGGAAGAAATATATTTTAATCAGGAAGAACAGGATAAAATAAAGGCGCTTCGTGAAAAAGCGGCTAAAGAAAAACAGGAGCAATATTGTGAAGAGCACAAGTATCACTGCTTTCGATGCGGTTTAAAAAGCCTGGTTGAAGTTCAAAAGGGCAACATCGCGATAGATATTTGTGTAAATGAAAATTGCGGTGCCGTTCATCTGGACCCCGGCGAACTTGAGACAATTCTGAAAGACTCAGGTTTGATTAATAATGTCAGAAATTCGATTCTTAACGTTTTTAAATAACGATTAATCAGAAAATCTATATTAAAAGGCTGTATGTCGCTGCAAGGGCATACAGCCTTTTTGTTCTGGCTATTTTATTTATTCAATACTGAAAGGCCCAAATATATACCTCGGCTATTGTTTTTCCCCTGCCGAGTGATCCGTTTCATACATACCCGGGAAATTTTTATATATAACACTGCTCTTGCCTTTCTTTAAATCCTCGGACATTTTTAGAATTTTATTAAACCGATGTTTCATTTCATAAAATCCGTGCCACCAGGCGTAATCCGGTGCCATCATAGCAGCACCCATTCGAGCCCTTCTTCCCTCATGGTGCCAAAATTCATAAAATTCCCACTCCAATGCTTCATCAAAATATTTCTTTTTTGAAAGCAATCCATCGGCGTAAAGTTTATCAATGACTGATTTCACCGGCTTGTAGTATATCTCATTGTAATTATCTACAACATTATCAAAGTTCTTAAAATGATCCTCTGTCCAGGTTGTTCCATGGCATTGCAAACATACTTTTTTCATTTTTACCCGTTCTTCCTGCCAGTTGGTGGCAGCCGGAAAAGGTTTAAACTCACTGGGCCGAACAGTCAATGGTGCCTGAATTTCCCAGGAAAGCCGTTCCGTCACATCATGGGTTTTGGCGACGTCAGTGGCCTCCGACATATGACAGGTGGCGCACGTGGGTGCTCTAAAATCCCTGTTCGCCTTCCATTGATGATCTTTTGGCGCCCAATTCCATGTATACCCCTCTGCATGATAAATCGTACCATGCTTGGACTCGTTATAAATCTCAATTTGCGGATGGTCCGGCCCCAGGTGACACTGATCACAGGCTTCCGGTTTTCTGGCTTCAGTCAAGGAGAAACGATGCCGGGTATGACAACTGCTGCAGCTGCCTTTACTTCCGTCTGGATTTATTCTGCCTACACCCACATTCGGCCAGGTGCCCTCAACCGGTTTGCCCTCGACAACCTTTACAACAGTACCATGACAGGCATAACATCCCGTTGTCCGTTCCACTGAGTTGTTCATTCCGTCGTTTAACCAGTAATCAACCTTCCACATAATCTCCTGGGTATTGGCATGCTTGCTTTTAACATACTGCTCGGCTTCCTTTGGATGACAACCACTGCAGTTAACAGGGGATACCACCACAGATATAGGCAGCGGGTAATGTTTGAGATGAGATTGTAAAACAGAGGAATCGTTATTTGGACGATGACACTTATTACAGGTCACATCCACACTCGCGTGGACGCTTCCTTTCCAGTCACTATAAATACCAGGGGTCTTTACCTTATGGCACTCCATACAGGTTTTGCCGGCTATCACATCTGCTCTCTTCTCTGAGATGAGCCTCAATGGAAAATCCCATCGCCATATACTGATACACACGAGGATAAGAAAGATAATAACCAGGTTGGTGTAAGCCATCACTACAAAGAACCGCCGTGCACGACTCGGCTCAGCTTGCGCTGAATCTCCACCTTCCAGTTCACCAAGACATTTAATCCGCTCCAACACTTCAGTCCCATGGGGTGCGTCTTTAATCGCGTCTGTGAGGTCACTTCCAGCCACATGCTTACCAAAATGTCTTCCATCTTTCCATTTCTCACTTTTGGTAACATCATATGCCTTCTTTTCATAAGCGAAATACGCAGGCCCGCCGTCAGTGCCGTTAAAGGCTTTTAAATTGTCTTTGGATACGGTTTCACTGCCTTGAGGCACCGAGCCTTCTCTTCTCATCTTGCGATGGATGACGGTAATAGCGATCAATGCTATGGCAACCATCAACCCAAACAAGAGAATCTTAACAAACAACATAAGCCCAAATGTATTATTGAAAAAATCTTCCCACCGATCAATCCGCATCCATGTTAAATACGTTCCTGTTATTGTGAGAATGATCATACAGGAAATACCCAAAAGCCTTTCCGCTTTAGGGATGCCCCCGACAATCTTTGTGGGTTTAACAAAAATATGAATGTAAAAAATAGCGCCAAAAAATATGACGGCTGCCAGAAGATGAATATAACCCATGATAAAACGGACAAACTTATAAAACGGTGTTTGAAGAGCTTCTGCCTTTTTCAGTGTTGACTCAGAAATAGGGTATGTGTAGCCGTTTCGTATATAGGCAAATCCCACCGTCTTCAACTGGCCGCCGGTACTCTCCTTATGGCAAAAAATACAGCCTTTTCCTGTTTTAACAGCATATGCATTGGTTGCTTTGGAGATCTCTGGAGAAAACAAAGAATAGGCAATAAAAAAGGTTATAAAAAGAAGTAAAAATCGAATGAGCCTCATTGAACGTACACCCTAATTCGAATATAAAATAAGTAAGAACAATATCGGTTTAAAAATCTTTATGAACGATTATAAATAATAGCTGTTTAAAAATCAAGAATACATTGAATACAATGGAAAGGTTACATGATATTTAGAAGTTTTATAACCAACACTAAAGTAAAAAAGATACAGGAATAGGATTTAATCACTTCACTCGACCCCTTGGCCCCTTAGCCCCTTGAACCCTTTTGGGAATATCCATTGAGTAGAAGCTGACCCAATACTAACAATCAGGTAAGATTACTAGCCCACTAGATATTATATTTTTCCATCCGATAGATAATGACGTGGCGGGGAATCTTCAGCAGCGCAGCCGCTTTTGTTTGGTTACCGTTGCTCTTTTTTAGAGCTTTTTTGATTAAACTCTTTTCAACATCATGCAGCGACAATCCTTCATCAGGTATCTCCATTTCTACCGTCTCATCTGTTATCGTATAGGGAGTCAACTGCAAATCTGTTTCATCAATAACATCTTCGTTTGCCAGGATGATACAACGCTCAACCGTATTTTGAAGCTCCCGGATATTCCCGGGCCAGGAATATGCCTTCATTTTATCCAATGCTTTTTTGCTGAATCGTGTATTTGGCAGTGCATCATATTTTTTCATGAAATGCTTAACCAGGGCAGGAATATCCTCTTTCCGTTCTCTAAGCGGCGGTATATAAAGCGGGATGACGCTGAGCCGGTAATAAAGATCTTCTCTGAATTCTCCTTTGGCCACTGCTTCTTGAAGATCTTTATTTGTCGCGGCAATAATTCGGATATCTATTTTTTCCCTTCCTTCCGAACCGACGGGCTCTATTTCCCGTTCCTGGATAACCCGCAGTAATTTTACCTGTAAATCTATTTTAAGCTCACCAATTTCATCCAGAAACAGCGTACCGCCTCCCGCTGACTGGAATCGTCCGATCCGATTAGAAACGGCACCCGTGAACGCCCCCTTCACATGCCCGAAAAGTTCACTTTCAATTAACGTAGCCGGAATCGAAGCGCAATTGACGGCAACCATGGGCCCATTTTCCCGTGGACTGTGCTGATGAATCAACCGGGCCAGGACTTCTTTTCCTGTACCGGACTCACCGGTAATTAGAACAGTGGCTTCGGAATTTGCCACCTTACGGGCTTTGCTTAAAAGATCCCGCATAGCAGAATTCGCGGTTTCCATTCCTTCGGTACCGGTAAGACGGTTTACTTCATCTGAAAGAAGTCTTTTTTGTGACCGGAGCGTCTTTAATTCAAGCGCCTTTTTACAAGAAAGCCGGAGGGTATCACGGTCAAACGGTTTGGTAATAAAATTAAAAGCACCATGCCGCATTGCCTCGACTGCCATTTCAATCGTTCCAAACGCGGTGATGACTATAATAGGTGTATCCGGCGACTTCTCCTTAATGATTCCCAGCAATTCAATCCCATTCATATCTCCCAGTTTTACATCCGTGATAACGAGTTTCGGAGATACGTCAAGAAATGTCTCCACACCTTCTTTTCCGGAACCCGCGGATATGACCTTATATCCTGCTGAGTTCAAATTATATTCTGTCACTTTACGAAGGTTTTCATCATCATCTATTAGAAGTATTAATTCACTCACATGAACGTCCTTTCAGGAAGATAAATAGATAAACACGCGCCGCCGCTGCTTGAGTCAGACACAGTGATCTTTCCATTATAGCTTTTTACTATTTTTTGACTGATGGATAAGCCCAATCCTGTTCCACCCTCTTTGCCGCTATAGAAGGCCTCAAAAATCCTCGCCTGTTCACTGGCTGATATGCCGGGGCCATTATCAGAAATAGAAACGGATATCCCGTCACTTGTCTTTTTTCCATCAATGGATATTTTTCCTTCAACAGACACCGCGTCAATGGCGTTTAAAACAATGTTTAGAAAAACCTGGGACATTTTGTGCCCGTCAACTAAAAAATAATCAGCAAAAGCTATATCATACAATTCCAAGTGAATGCGTTTTTCTTTTATCCGGTTATCCAGAAGCTTCAAAACCCTGGAAATCGTCTCTGGAAGCGGTTCATACTTACCCTTTTCGCCTTCTTTACTACCTTTACCGCTTGAGTACCGAAGCACTTCATTAACCGTAGCATTGAGCCTTGAGGTTTCGGCAAGAAGGATTTCTACAAACTCACGCTTCGGATGCTCTTTGGGAAATTCATCTAAAAGAATTTCCGCGGTCCCTTTAATAGAGCTTAAAGGATTTTTCACCTCATGCGCCAGGGAAGCGGACAGTTCGCCCAGCGATGATAATTTTTGACTCACACTAAGCTGTTCTTCCGCTTCAATTAACAGTTTCGCTTCATTATGCAATCGATCATATGACTTTTTCAGTTTTTCAGAAAGCAATTTGTATTGTTGTCTCAGTTTTGATTCTCTCCCCGCGATCAACCCAACAACACCTCCTGCCAGCAGATAAAGTATAATTTCTGTCAATTCACTCAAATACGTCTGCGGTTCACTTCCAATATACAATAGCAGATGCGGTATAAAGGCAATCGATGTTAACGCGGCAAGTGTGAGTCCTCCAGACACGCCAAACCATATAGCCCCGAGCACGATCGGAAAATAGCTCAATCGCCGATAGGTATCATGATAAAAAACCATGTAACCTGGCGTATAAAAATGTAGCAACCCAATTGCAATAACGATCAAGACTAAAAAGCTGAAAAGTAGTTTTTTCACTTTTGATTTTCCATTGCTACAAGATATTTATTCCATAAAGCAATTTTCTATATGGTTCTTCTCCAAACTAGTTAGGAGAAAGGATTCAGGGATTCGAGGATTCAAGGGACCAAGTGATAAAAATGAATCCTTTTAATTGTTGATTTCGCTTCGACCCAATCTGCAATGATGTAATGACTCGCCTCTTGACTCTCACCCCTCGCCATTTGCCACTATTTACTATTCACTAGTTACTTGTTATCTGTCACTTTACTTTATAAGATCGATAGATCTTAACAGCGGCCTTGGATCTACAAGATGCCTGCTAAACCATTTTTTATGCTTGCTGGTCCCAAGCGCAAGGCAAAGCAATTCAGAAAAATGCAATGTCGGGATCTGACTTTTTAAATTACACCTGACTTCCAAATTCAAGTGACACATCGAACAGGCAGTAACAATGCATTGAGCGCCTGAATCGATGGCATTTTGGATAATTCCGTTGACGATTGGCGTCACAGCTTTCGGTTTTGATACGGACAAGAACGTTCCGCAGCAGCTGGATGTATTTGACCATTGCTGAGGTTCCGCACCAACTGAGGAAAGGATTCTTTCCATCAATCCATGATAGTTTTTTTCAAAACGCATCTCAGGAGGGCGCGCCAGCATACACCCATAATAAGGTACAAACTTCAGTCCATTTAATTTTCCGGCCGCATCTCCTGACACAGATAAAAAATCGATCCCATCCAGCAGCTCAAAAAAATGGATAATCTCCAGATCTGGATTAAACGGCTTCCCCCAGAGTTCCTCGTATTGATCCCGTTTTATTTCGTCATTTTTCAGATGATGCCTGGCATGCCGCAATCGTAAATTACAGCTCGGACAGGAAATCAGCAGCGGCCTGTTAGGTTTTGCTAGAGAAAGATTCCTGCTCGCCAGATATAAGGCAAGTTCCGTGTTAACACTGTGTGCGGATGAGCTTCCGCAGCAATTCCAGTCTTCCAGTTCTATTAAATTAATGCCGAGTTTTTTTGTCAATTCAATAAGCGACAGGTTATTTTCCAACGCGGAAGTGGCCATTGAACAACCCGGGAAATATGAAATATCAATTGTTTTACCAGCGTCCATATATCTATTTTAATTTTTTTCCGGTTCGTATCCAATTTAGTTGGAAACAAAGGTCCAAGGATTCAGGGGTCCCAGGGTCCAAGTGGCTGTTTCGCTTCGCTCTACCCAGCCAGTAGTGTTTTAATGAATCGCTC
>JAFDFT010000112.1 GCA_019309685.1 Deltaproteobacteria bacterium | reverse complement strand
ATTACATAGGGGTTAAGAGTAGAGCTTAGTTTATTCATATTTTTGCATATTTTCTATAGTCTATAGATGAGGTATAAATATCATTTTTTAATTTCATTTTATTTACCCTAAGGGAAAGCCGATGATACCCCATCTTCGGCGTTATCAAGGATTCGCAGTAGATTATTACGGCTTCACCCTTGATGCTTTGTCGGAGCGAAGCGTAGATCCCGTCGCCGGGAAAGCTGGAGCATCCTCAACTTTCGCTCAATTGAGGTAGAAGATTTTACTCTGCCCGAATTATGCTCTTTCAGCCGTTTTTCAACATCGTCAGTAACACCTGTATATGTCTTTGTTTCTGCCTCATTCAAAAGGATATAAACACAATACATTAATTGCCTACTGGCGGATCCGCCATTTTTTCAAAATGGCGAGATCTCGCCAAACTTTGCTATGCAAAGTTTGGCGGAGAGAGAGGGATTCGAACCCTCGGTGCCGCTATAAACGACACACACGATTTCCAGTCGTGCTCCTTCAGCCAGCTCGGACATCTCTCCGTGTTAATTATTATAAATAATACTTAGTTTCCATCCATAAATGGCCCTTTTCCGTCCCGATGTGGCAGGACGAAAAAACACTCATTTCTGGATTGCAAACAGTTTTAGGTGCCAAACATAAAAAGCAAATTCTTGGCGAGATCTCGCCAAACTTTGCATCCAAAGTTTGGCGGAGAGGGTGGGATTCGAACCCACGATCCCGTATTCACGGAATACCGCTTTTCGAGAGCGGGGCCTTCAGCCACTCGGCAACCTCTCCATTTATACAAACCCAACAATCAAGTGAGTACCAATATACTGATTTAATAATGAGTGTCAACTTTAATAATTTCAGAATCATCATCAAGAAATTGATTGATCCTTAAAGAGTTTCCCACTCAAAGTCCGGGATCTCTGACAATGGTTCTGGTGGAGTGCTTAAAAACCATAAAGACTTAAATTTTTAGTAGAAAATTTTGCCGATTATAGAAACTTTGCTTAAAAAATATCGAAGAGATACGCTAACAAATAAATAATTCCAAGAGCTGACGAAAACTTCGTTATTCAGTATTCGACCTTCGCTGGTAAAATAAGGTCCAGCTTGTGAGACTCGCTCTATATTTAACTTGAACAACCCATCCATTTATAGTATCTGTGCCAGCAATTGTGTACCAACGTAAAGGAATTAAATAATGGCTCAAATCATACCCTTTAAGGGAATTCTATATAATCCCCTAAAAATAGAGAATATGGCTGATGTAGTGACGCCTCCCTACGATGTGATTTCCGAACAGGAACAACACAATTTCCACAAGCGCCACCCGCAAAATATCATCCGGCTGATACTGGGTGAGAAAACAGACACGGATTCTGAGAAAAACACTTCCCATACAAGGGCGGCTGCATATTATAAAGACTGGCTCACACAGGAAATCCTTGTTCAGGACTCATCACCGGCATTTTATCTGTCGTCTGTCGAATTTAACGTAAACAACAAGCCAAGTACACGGTATGGGCTTATAGCTCTTGTCGGCCTTGAACCATTTGAAAAGGGTATCATCCTGCCCCACGAAAGAACGTTTTCAAAAGTTAAGTCAGAAAGACTCGAACTCATGAAAGCGAGTCATGCCAATTTCAGCCCTATATTTTCTCTATATAAAGATGAAAAAGATATCTTAAGTGTGCTGAAAGATTCAGTCAAAGAGACACCCCCGGACATGGATCCTGCAGACGGCAAAGGCCATGTTCATAAACTGTGGCGGATTACAGATACAGATACCCATGAGTATGTTCAAAACGCCATGAAACAAACGCGTTTATTTATTGCAGATGGACATCACCGTTACGAAACTGCCCTTAATTATAAAGATTGGGTAGCGAACAATGACCCCAACTTTTCCGAACAACACCCGGCGAATTACGTAATGATGTATCTTTGCAGCATGCAGGATCCGGGAATGATTATACTGCCCGCGCACAGAATCCTTAAGGATATCCCAAAAACGGACATGAATCTGTTTATCCAAAAAGCGGAAGAATATTTTGACATCACACCCATTTCTTTTTCCGAACAAGACCGTCAAAAGGCGCTGGGCGAGTTTTTAGATTCACTTAAGTCAAGTGCCTCGAAAAATAGTATAGGCGTGTTTTTAAACAATCAATCTATCTTTTACTTGCTCAAATTGAAGCCGGACACAATGGAAAAGAAGTTCGGCCATACACTTCCAGACGCTTTAAAATCTCTTGACGTAACTGTTTTGACCCAGCTTATCTTTATGGAAATATTAGGTTTCAGTAAGGAACGTCTGGATGACAAACAGTTAATCGCTTATTCGAGCAGTGCCGAGGAGGCTGTCAGTTTGGTTGAACCCGGTAGATATGACATGGCCTTTATCCTCAACCCAACACGGATTGAACAGGTAAGAAATGTGGCCGGAGAAGGTCTGATCATGCCTAGAAAATCAACGTATTTCTACCCAAAAGTAATTACTGGTCAGGTGATAAACCCGCTTACACCTTAGCCGTCACCCGCATCAATCTCCGGGATACTGGATGCTCGATGCCGGCGAAAACAGTTGAGGTCCTTTATAAATGTGCAATATCCAGAAACCAGTATCCAGCAGCATCGCTTCATCTCAAGCAATGAAGTAATTGCTCTCTCAGCTTGTCGGCTTGAGGTGAAACATCTCTAATATCTCATCTGTATAAGAGCCATCTTCATCGTAGAGAATCAGAGGCGCCCCGTTTTTCATGCCCGCGTTTCCTCCTTTGACACCTTCAACCAGAATCAATTTTGCAGCAGAATGAATATCCGGATGGATCATTCTGAAATATTTCGGTTCAATGCCTGTACTCCTCATACGCGTTAAAATATCTGTCAATCGCTCGGCGGCATAAACCATAACAAGCCGTCCGCCAGAAAGCAACATCCGCCGTGCCGTTGTAACAACAGCTTCAAGATCCGTGCTGATCTCATGTTTAGCTACTGCTTTCTGAAGATCAGGATTTATACGGCCAGCGTCAACCTTCCGGTATGGCGGATTGCTCACGATAATATTTACAGGGCCGAATATATCATTATTTTTTAATTTCTTCAGGTCTTTGTGGATAATTTCCACGCGATCCTGCATTTTATTTTCTTCAACATTTAGAATCGCAATCCTGGCGAGTGTTTCCTGTACTTCAATACCGTATATTTTTATATCCTTGTGCTGATGAGCTAATATCAATGAAACAATCCCGCATCCAGTACCCAAATCAAGAATTCTGTCCCCCTTCTGCGGCTGTACATGGCTGGCAAGCACAATAGCATCCAATGAAAACCGGTAGCCAGTGTTTTCCTGTTTTACTTTCAACTGACCGTTAAAAAATGAATCCGTGGTCAAATTGTCTTTCTGAAATGCCATCTGAGCTTGCATCCTCTCTATGATTGCCTTTTTATCTTCATTTGAAGTTTTTTAGCAGAAGCAAATATTTCTTACCCCATTTTGACCGTGCCGAGTTGAGTGCATGCCTGCGGGAAAAAGGGCCAAACTGTTTGAGACCCGCTGAAAGCGGGACGAGTTTTCGGCCCGCCGCAGTCATGTGCTCAAATGAAGGGAGTCCGAAAGGACCCGGTCAAACGGGTGGCCTTTCTTTTGGTACTTTTCTTTGGCCAAGCAAAGAAAAGTACGGGCTGATTGGTTTTATGCATTTTTCTTGCCTAAAAGGTTTCGTTCATTTCTAAATCTGTAGTCACCCAATCCTAAACTTTATTTCTTCAATCAATTCTTCACCCAGCACGTTATTTATTTTTGTGATCATGTCCTTTTTTAAAAATTGAAGCTGCTGCATCCATGTTGACCTGCTCACATACACAATCAATATCTTTCCTTTAAAGGCCGCAGGGCGTGTATTCTCAGCAATCGGCTCGCCAACCGTATCTTCCCACAGGTCCCAAAGCTTTGCTATTTCCTGATCCCCCTCCTGGCGATATTTCCCAAGTACCCGGTTGATCAGTTCACCAACAGGCTCAGCTTCCTTACCTTTTTCTTTTTTTTCTTTCATAAGTACTGACAAAAATTTATAGATACGCGTACAAGAAATAGTATTGCTTGGTTCTTTTCCCAATTGGGACAAAGGGTCCAAGGATTCTAGGATTCAGGGGTTCCCGCTCAAAGTCCGGGATCTTCGACAAGTGTTTGTCTTCTCTTGGCATTGGCTATATATAAAACCTCAAATGAGCGTAAATAAAATGAAAAACTTTTACTAATTACGTAGGGATTAAGGGTATAGTTCGGTTTATTCATATTTTTGTATATCTTCTATAGATAAAGTATAACTATCACCTCAATTGAGTCAAAATATTTAATCTTTCTTCTGTAAAGCCCTATTGGACCTGATTTTACAGAGAATAGAATATGTACCCAGAAACATGGTATAGATGATATATAAAATATTTGTTTGACGGCTCAAAGTCATATATATTCTATGTTTGCATAAAAGCATCCAATAATTAACGCTCAATTGAGGTATCATTCTTTATTTTCATTTTATTTACCCTCCGGGAAAGCCGATGATACCCCATCTTATCAAGGATTCGCAGTAGATTATTACGGCTTCACCCTTGATGCTTTGTCGGAGCGAAGCGTAGATCCCGCCGCCGGGGAAGCTGGAGCACCCTCAACTTTCGCTCAATTGAGATAAAACATTCCTTCGATATTGGATATTCGGCGTTCATTATTCGATATTTTTCTTTTAAGTTTATTTTAATCGACAAAAATGTTTTTTCTAAATGTTTAAATCATTTTAGGTTTTCAGCACTTTCCTCGAATTCTTGTCGAAGGCCCCGGACTTTGAGCGGGAAACCCTTTAAGGATCTTCAACTCTTTTGAAGATGATCCAAATATCTAGATTTTATCTATGGCATCATTTTGTTGTCAACAAAACATTAAAAATTCCAGTCAATATTTATCAACCGCCTTTTTCGCTTTTTGCTTGACTTGGCAGGTAAGGTAACTTAAATATACAAAATAAATCTTTTAAACAGAAATACTAATATTAACCAAATAATTTTGGGATATAAAAATGAATTGGGACTGGGACAAACTTAAAAAACAGCAAAAAGTGCGAGGGGGAGGAGGAGGCCAACCGCCTCAAGTGGATGAAATCGTTGAAAAATTGAAAAATCTAAAATTTCCAGGCGGTCCGTTGATTATCATCATTGCCATTCTTGTGATCTTCTTTGGCACGTCAACATTTCACACCGTCAAGATAGACGAAGTGGGTGTTATTCAGCGATTCGGGAAATATATTCGCACCACGCAGCCGGGCTTTCATTTAAAACTGCCCGCAGGCATCGAAAGAGTAACAAAAGTCACGGTCAAACGGGTTCTTAAGGAAGAATTTGGCTTCGTCTCAGTAAAGTCCAGAACAGAAAGGACACGGTATCTAGAAGCCGGAAACCTGGAAAATATATCTCTAATGCTGACCGGTGACCTGAATGTAGCTCTCGTCCCGTGGATTGTCCAGTACAGGGTAAAGGACCCTTTCAACTACCTTTTCAAGGTAGAAGATGTCCGCGGACTGCTGGTTGACATGTCTGAAGCGACCATGCGCCTTGTTGTTGGAGATAGAAGCATTAACGAAATCATCAGCAAGAGAAATGAAGTCGCTGTTGAAGCCAAGGAGCTTCTTCAAATAGAACTTGATCGGTCTGAAACAGGCATCTATATCGTCACCATAGAAATGAAAAAAACCAACGTTCCTGAATCTGTTCAGCCGTCATTTAATGAGGTAAACCAGGCCATACAGGAAAAAGAGCAGATGATCTACAAGGCAAGAGAAGATTATAACAAGATAATCCCGGCTGCCAGAGGTGAAGCGGAAAGAACCATCAAAGCTGCCGAAGGTTACGGCTTGGACAGGGTCAACCGCGCCAAAGGTGACGCATCAAGATTTCTTTCGCTTTATAAGGAATATGCTAAGGCAAAAGACGTTACTCGAAGGCGGATATATCTCGAAATGCTAAGAGAACTGCTCCCGAAGCTGGATCAAAAATATATCATCGATTCGGACCAAAAGAACGTCCTTCCTTTACTGAACCTTGGAAAACAGATTCAAAAACAACAGGATGGTAAAAAATGAAAATAAAAGGTTTAATTATAATCGTCGTCGCCATTGCGTTATTTCTGGCATTTAATTCGGCTTATATTATTGATGAAACAGAACAGGTGGTGATAACACGATTTGGCAAACTCATCGGAAAACCCAAAACAACTCCCGGGATTAAATTTAAAGTTCCTTTTTTGGACACGGCTAACTTTTTTCCGAAAAATCTTCTGACATGGGATGGCGATCCGGGACAGATCCCCACAATTGAGAAAACCTTTATCTGGGTCGACACCTTTGCCAGATGGAAAATTGTAGACCCCGTTAAATTTTTCGAGTCAGTCAATAACCTTGTCAGCGCCAAGGGGCGTCTTGATGAAATTATCGACCCTGCAGTAAGGAATTTGATTACATCCAACAAACTTATTGAGGCTGTTCGTAAGACTAATAGGAAGCTGGACACATTTGAACTGGGCATGGATAAAAGCGATAAAGACAGGCTTGCCTTACATACGATTAAAATCGGCAGAGAAAAAATAACCCAAGAAATTCTGGATCAAGCGCGCCCCAAACTTGTCGCTTTTGGTATTGAGCTGGTTGATGTGAAGATAAAACGGATCAACTACGTGGAAGCAGTCCAGAAAACCGTTTACGATCGTATGATCGCGGAGCGTCAGCAGATTGCTGAAAAATACCGTTCTGAAGGAAAAGGAGAAGCAAGTAAAATTGAAGGTGATAAAGATCGGGACCTGAAACAGATATCTTCTGAAGCCTATAAGACAGCCCAGGAAATTAAGGGAAAAGCCGACGCAGAAGCCACAAAATTATACGCCCGGGCGTATGGGAGAGATCCGAGTTTTTATTCTTTTATCAAAACACTTGAAGTTTACAGTGAAACGCTGGATAAAAACACTTCCCTTGTACTTTCAACAGATTCAGAATTTTTGAAATATTTAAAGAGTTATAAATAATCGGTCGCAACAGTTAGACCTCAAAAAAATGTATATAAAAAGCACCGCGCGATAAAATTGCAAACGGTGCTTTTTTATTTTTCGTTTGAGACTGCAGATATCATTATTTACCCTTTCTTCTCTGATGTCTCGTTCGTGCCAAAAGCTTTCTGTGTTTATGTCTTCTCATTTTTTTTCTTCTTTTTTTTACAACAGTACCCAACCCATCACCTCCAATCTTAGTTTCCATTCATAAATGGTCCTTTTGCGCAATTCTGTGTCAATCTTCGGAATTGTTTGTGCGACGTACAACTGAGTACGCCTCCGCACAATTACTTGATTTTCTTAACCTTACGCAAAATTACTCATTTCTGGATTGGAAACACATTTAAATGCCCATCTCTTGAATTTGAATGAATGGATGGGCTCTATTAAAATATTTTATTCAACCACTAAAACAGATGGTAATGTAATTTAAAATTCCCTAAACAATGAACGCGTCTTATTAACCCTATTTTCATAGTTTTGTCCATCATTTTTTTCAAGTTTCCTTAAGCAACTGAAATGTTAAGGTTGCTCGTACAGAAATGATATGGTATTTTTTATAATTGAAGCGATCTTTAAGTGTTGGGTAAAAACAAGATGACCAAAAGGGTGCTCATACTAAAAAGGATTCGAGTGAAGTGCTGAAAATATATACAGGCTTAAATGTTCGGTAAAATTTTTGCCTCTTATAGCAACCTTAATTAAAAAATATCGAATAATGAACTCCAAATGTCGAATATCGAAAGTAAACTTTAAAATATAGACAGCGCCAATAGAAAACAAAAAACATAAGAAAACTTCATAATTCGTAATTCGATATTCAATATTCGACATTCGCTGTTAAAAAAGTCCATTTTTGATTTCGGTTTGTTCGGATTTCAAAATGCAATTGAGGAGATTGAAAGGATGCTTAAGAATTTAGTAAAATCACTTGAAAACAAACACTTGAACCCTTGTCAAAGACTCCGAGGATTTTCGAGGGGAATCCTCGAAACCTTGGCCCCTTCTTCCAGCTAATTGGAAAAAGAATCAAATAATAACTATCCTAAACTGTTACTGACATATAGACACTTAACCATTTTCATAATGGAAAAATTGAAGAAATTTAACCCGGATCAGATAATTACCGTCAATAGTGCGGTTGAAATGGCTGAGGAGATGGTAAGCAACTTCTACAAGATGTCTGCCAGCCAGTGGCTGCGTCCAAAATATGATGTAAAGACCCTCATTGATCTCAGCCCCGAAGAAATACTCGACGAACCGTTTGCGCAAATCATCCGTTACAAAGGCCAGAAAAAAGACACCTCCCTTGGCTCATCAGCATACGATTTTTACAAGATATGCCTTCAAGACCATTGCATTCTCATGACATTGGACCGCACACCGGGCCTTAAGCTTTTCCCATTCACGCTTTATATTGTAACACATGAACTCATTCACATTGTCAGATTCAGTAAATTTCTTCAAAGCTTTGATGCCTCACCTGAAGAAAAAATCGCCGAAGAAACACGTGTTCATGAAGACACGCATCAAATACTGATAAACGTACAAGTTTCTGGGATATCAACTGTTTTAGACTTTTACAACCAGTGGCGTCAACCTTTTGACAAACTTAGGAACCCTTGAACCCTTTACTTGACAATACCAATTTTCTGGTTATATTATTCTTTAATAATTAATGAAAACTTTAGTTATTTTAGGTAACTAACTGGAAGTGGGAGGTTTTTCTACAATGCCTATTTATGAATATGAATGCACAAAATGCGGTAACCATGAGGAAGTCATACAGAAATTTTCAGACAAACCCTTAAGAAAATGCGGGCAATGTTCAGGGAAACTCATTAAACTCGTTTCTCATAGCAGTTTTCACCTGAAAGGCACTGGATGGTATGTAACAGACTACGCGAACAAATCTTCGAACACAGCCTCTAAAAACTCGAAACCTAAAGAAAATACTACAAAAGAAAAAAAAGTGGAAGCGTCAGCTGAAAAAACTGACAAATCATCTAAATAGCCATACCAGCCTCTTTTTATAATAAACTCAAATAAATAGAGAATTTTTTATTAAGTATCGTCCCATTCGATAGATAGGTGCTCTGAGCGATGACTTCCTTCAGAGACGATTTATAATATATAGAATGCCAATATTTGGAAATTATATAATTTCATGTCTTTACAAACGAAAAAACGTGATTATTTTCTTACAGTTAAAAATCGTCCTTATTAATGAACATATCTTATAACTATATAAGGTATTTAAACATTTATTACTGATAATAGCATGTATAGGTTAAGCGGAGCGATGGCTTCCGTTAAAATTTTTAACCCTTAAAAGTATTATAATATTGTAAAAAGGAGAATGTGAACAATGAAACTCAGACCACTACATGATCGAATTTTAGTTAAACGCGTTGAAGAGGAAACAACGACAAAGGGAGGTATAATTATTCCTGATTCGGCAAAGGAAAAACCGGCTGAAGGAAAAGTTATCTCAGTCGGAAACGGAAAGATTGGTGAAGACGGGAAAAGGATACCGCTTGATATCAAAAAAGGCGACCGAATCCTTTTCAGCAAGTATGGCGGCACGGATGTTAAAATTGATAATGAAGAATTCCTAATCATGCGCGAGGAAGACGTTCTTGGTGTAATTGACAAATAAATTTAAAGAAAATGGAGGACTGTTACAATGGCTAAAATAATTAAATATGATATGAAAGCCCGTGAAGCTATGCTGAACGGTGTAAAAACACTTGCCGATGCAGTAATTGTCACGCTCGGCCCTAAAGGACGTAATGTTGTCCTTGATAAATCCTGGGGTTCCCCCACTGTTACGAAAGACGGAGTAACCGTAGCCAAAGAAATCGAGCTTGAAGACAAGTTTGAAAATATGGGCGCCCAGATGGTTAAGGAAGTCGCCAGCAAAACAAGTGATATGGCTGGTGACGGTACGACAACCGCTACTATACTGGCAAAATCAATTTATGAAGAAGGACAAAAACTCGTTGCTGCTGGCAACAATCCCATGGCTATTAAACGCGGTATCGACAAGGCTATAGAAGTTGCCGTCAAAGAACTTCACAGCATCAGCAAACCCACCAAAGATCAGCGTGAAATCGCACAGGTCGGCACCATTTCAGCAAACAATGATGAAACCATCGGCAATATTATCGCAGAATCCATGAACAAAGTCGGCAAGGAAGGCGTTATCACTGTGGAAGAAGCTAAAAGCATGGAAACCACACTCGAAGTCGTAGAAGGTATGCAGTTTGACCGCGGATACCTGTCTCCCTATTTTGTGACGGATCCTGAAAAAATGGTTACCGCACTGGAAGACCCATTCATCCTGATCAATGAGAAAAAAATCAGCAACATGAAAGATCTGCTTCCGGTTCTTGAACAGGTTGCGAAAATGAGCAAACCCCTTATGATCATCGCGGAAGATGTGGACGGCGAAGCCCTGGCAACTCTTGTTGTGAATAAGCTGAGAGGAACACTCCAGGTAGCGGCAGTAAAAGCTCCCGGTTTTGGCGACAGAAGAAAAGCCATGCTTGAAGATATTGCGATTCTCACCGGCGGCCAGGTTGTCTCAGAAGATCTGGGTATAAAACTGGAAAATATCGGCGTTGATGATCTTGGAAAAGCTAAGCGTATAAATATTGATAAAGACAATACAACGGTTATTGACGGTGCCGGTTCAAGAAGCGCGCTGGAAGGCCGCGTAAAACAGATTCGGGCTCAAATAGATGAAACCACCTCAGATTATGACAAGGAAAAACTCCAGGAAAGGCTTGCCAAGCTAATCGGCGGTGTTGCTGTGATAAATGTAGGCGCTGCAACTGAAACGGAAATGAAAGAAAAGAAAGCCCGTGTTGAAGACGCGCTTAACGCCACACGTGCGGCCGTGGAAGAAGGAATTGTCCCTGGCGGAGGTGTTGCCCTGGTACGCTGCCTGGAAGCTCTTGAAAATATCAAAATCAAGTCAGATAAAAAGATGGGCGTTAAAGTGGTCATGCGCGCCATTGAAGAACCGTTACGCCAGATCGCCAACAACGCCGGCGTTGAAGGATCCGTTGTCATTGACAAGGTGAAGAATGGCAAAGGTGCTTTCGGCTACAATGCAGAGACAAATGAATATGAAGATCTGATACAGGCAGGTGTTATTGACCCAACCAAGGTGGTTCGTTTCGCGCTTCAAAACGCGGGTAGCGTTGCTTCTCTTATGCTGACCACTGAAGCCATGATTGCAGAAAAACCGGAAGAAAAACCCGACATGATGCCTCCTGGCGGCGGCGGCGGCGGCGGAATGGGCGGAATGGGCGGAATGGGCGGAATGGGCGGAATGATGTAATCCAATCCAGCCTTATAGTGTATATAAAAAGCCCTCGCAAAGTGTGTGAGGGCTTTTTTATTTATCATTCCGACGTCTTTCTCATCTGTCACAGGATGCCTTCTCCAGAATATTTCGGCGAACTATGAGGAGCTTCATTTACATACCAATTAGATTCTCTTTAAACCAAAAAATCGCCAAATTATCGTAAAACTTGACAAATTAGAGCTAATTGAGTTAAAATTCACTATAAAATTAACCATGCTGTTATTGAGGCCTTTAACAATTATATCTTTTCGAGGTATTTTATGAAACATGTAATTAAATTCCAGCTGATGATATTCCTGTCTACTTTTTTTCTACTTCTTTTTACTTTTTG
>JAFDFT010000549.1 GCA_019309685.1 Deltaproteobacteria bacterium | reverse complement strand
ATTAAATTATTAACTTTAATCTTAATCACTTATCCGCATCCAATATACTCTATTGAAAGAATTGAGTAAGTATTCATTACTTTGTATTCATGCCTCAAAAAAAGATATTGATTTTATTAATAAATACAACTAATACACATAGAAAAAATGGTCAAAAAACCTGTAAGGGCGCTACTTCGGATCATCAATAACCTGTTGTGGCACCAAAAAACAGATGGCTTTTGCACCGTTGAAAAAATACCCTCTATTTACTATTTACTCGTTACCACCCATTATGGAAAATAGAACCCACCATTACTTGACTCATCAAACCTTTGAACCCCTCTTTTCCCCATTGTCATTTTCTAATTGATTTTTTAATGTATTTCTGACTTAATAATGATCAAAATTTATCAATTTTCGTATCTTCTTACCCCCATTCAATTCACTGAAAACCTTTCTACTTTAAGCGGGAGGAATATGGGAACCAGTAAAGAAATAGATTTGAAAAGATCCGACGCATTCTTTCAAAATCTCATCCAAAGTGCCGTAGACGCAATCATCGCGGCTGACAAAACAGGAAAGGTCATTATTTTTAACGACGCAGCCGCTGAAATCAGCGGATATAGCGTTGAAGAGGCGTTGAAAAGTCTCGACATCCGTGATGTTTACCCTGGAGAAGGCGCAAAGGAAGTTATGAAAAAACTCCGTAGTGATGAATACGGGAACAAAGGCAAGCTAAAAACCTATCAGGCCAATATTACTGGAAAGAATGGAGACATCATCCCCATCAGGCTGAACGCTTCCATTGTGTACGAAAGGGACAAAGAAGTGGCCACCATTGGATTTTTCCATGATATGCGCGAAGAAATAGAAATGAAAAAGAAACTGGAAAAAACCCAGGTCCAATTATTGCAGGCTGAAAAAATGTCATCTCTAGGAAAGCTGGCCGCGGGAGTTGCTCACCAGTTAAATAATCCATTGGGCGGTATCAGCCTGTTTACGAAGTTAATCCTCGAAGAATATGAGCTGGAAGAAAAAGTGAAAGATGATCTGCACCGCATCCTAAAGGACACCCAAAGATGCAGTGATATCGTAAAGGAGCTGCTTGAATTTGCGAGACAGACGAGCCAGTTCATGAAACCCTGCGATATCAACCGGGCGATTACCCGGACACTGTTTTTGCTTGAAAATCAGGCTTTATTTCAAAACATTATAACAGAAAAAGACCTTAATCCGAATCTTCCACCTGTAAAAGCAGACATCCAGCAGCTGAATCATATGTTCATGAACATTATCCTTAATGCGGCACAGGCCATGGAAGGAAAAGGCAACCTGACCTTGAAGACCTTCTTAAATCCCGCCAAAGACCACATATGTATTGAAATCGCGGATACCGGCCCTGGCATACCTAAAGAAATAAAATCAAATATCTTTGAACCCTTTTTTACTACGAAAAAAGAAGGCAAAGGCACAGGGCTATGATAGAACTTCCCATAAACACTTCAGAGGGTAAAGGAAATAAAAATGACGATTAGCCCCGATGCAATCAATGTACTTGTTATCGATGATGAAAAAGATATCAGAGATGGAGTTGAGCGTATCCTTACTCGGATGAACTGTTCTGTGATAAAGGCACCCCGGGGAGAGGAAGGTCTTAAAATCCTGGAAAAGGAAAAAGTCTCTATCGTTTTGCTTGACATGAAGATGCCGGGCATGGACGGCATGGAAGTCCTCGGGCTGATCAGAAAATTGGATGAATCAATTCTTGTAATTGTTATCACCGGTTTTGCCACTGTTGAAACCGCCATCGAAGCAATGAAACGGGGTGCGTATGATTTTATTCCCAAACCCTTTGAGCCGGATCAGCTAAGAATCGTTATCAACCGTGCGGTTGAAAGAATTCGACTGACCAAAGAAGCCGAACTACTTGAAAGGGAACGTCAACAAACGTTATTTGATCTGGATACTGAAAAAAGCCGTATCCGTACTATTATCGAGTCGCTCCCAAATGGAGTGGTTGTCACCAATTCACAAGGGCAGGTTGTTCTCATGAATCCGTCCTTTCGAAAACTGCTAGATCTAAAATCCGATTTGGGACCCGGGGAGCACATCAATGATTACGTTTCTGAAAAGGGCCTTTGTGATCTTATCATGGAAATTTCTCAGGGAAAACATGTGGATTTCGATGATATTCCTACTTATGAATTCGCAGTATCCGGCAATAAATACCTTCTCGCGCGCGGTCAGCCGGTTTTGGGTGAAAGAAGGGAATGTATGGGAGCAGTGGTAAACGTCGTCGATATCACCACTATGAAAGCACTGGATCAACTCAAGTCAGAATTTGTAGCCAAGGTTTCTCATGAACTGCGATCCCCTCTTTCAACAATCCATGAACAGTTAGCCGTTGTTTTACAAGATATGGTTGAAGATGACCTGCAAGCAGACCAGGAAATACTATCCAGAGCAAAAGAAAAAACCATGGGCTTGATTTCTCTGATTGGAGACCTACTCGATCTGTCCCGTATTGAAGCGGGCATCACCTCACAGGAACCCAAATCTGTTAGCATTGAAGATGTATTAAAAAATATTACTGATTTCCTCAACACGAAGGCAAAAAGCAAAGAACAGACACTTACCCTGGAACTTCCCAAAAAACGGTTGCCTTCCATTACGACCGATCCGGTTTCATTGGAAAGCCTTTTTGGAAACCTTATTACAAACGCGATTCACTACACGCAAAATGGCGGAAAAATAAAAGTAAAAGTGGACCTCACGGGAATAAACCTCCGCATTGCTGTTATTGATAATGGGTTTGGGATTCAGGAAAAATATCTGGACAAAATTTTTGACAGGTTTTACAGAGTTAAAGATGATAAAACCAGATTTATCACCGGAACGGGTTTGGGCCTTCCCATTGTCAAGGGAATCGTTGATTCTCTAGGCGGGATGATTGACGTAGAAAGCACCTCGGGTGAAGGGACAACGTTTACGGTTATTCTGCCGCTTCAAAACCAGATGCCGGTTTCATGACTTAATGGTTAATTGTAATACTTCAAATGAGCGTAAATAAAATGAAAAGCTTTTATTAATTGAATAAGGGCTTAAGAATAGCCGGTTTTATTCCGGTTTTTGTATATCTTCTATAGTCTATAGATGAGGTATACATATCATTTATATTTTCATTTTATTTACCCTCCGGGAAAACCGATAATGCCCCATCTTCTGCGTTATCAAGGGATCGCAATAGATTATTACGGCTTCACCCTTGATGCTTTGTTGGAGCGAAGCGTAGATCCCGCCGCCGGGGAAGCTGGAGCATTCTCAACTTTCGCTCAATTGAGGTAATAGCGTGATGGACCGGCAAACAGATCCCAGCCGCTTTCATAAAACAACTTTTTGCAGTACTCGACCGTGTCGCCCCTCCCCTTTTCAGTATTTTTTTCCACATCTCTTGGATTAGCGCCAGCCTCGGCCCAAAACAAATTTGCCCCTGCCAGTGCCCCCAGCGTGCATGGTTCGTGTGTGCAATTTCCCATCACCGTTCGTGGCATTCCCAAACGGGTAACAGCAACAATTTGAGACATTCGAAGTTCACTGATCATTCCCCGTTCAGCTATCTTCGTGTTGGGAATCGCAATACGCCTGGCAGCGCCACTGTAAGACGGGTTAAAAGAAGCGGTAAAACAAATCATTTCAGCGATCTCATCATTCGTGTGCTCCGGCCCAACAGCTTTTAGTTTCTTCGCGTGATCAGCCGGCTGATCTCCGACATTCGCGATAAGGGTTGTCTCAGGGTTTAGGTTTAATCGGATTTCCTGTGAAATTTCGACAAACTTTTCAAACGGATACTTTGCGGTTGTCATGACAAAAATGGCATTCACACCGTCCTTTTCAAATTGCTTCGCTTGGGCAACCGCTTCCTCCGGCTCAAGCTGGGACGCTTCGGAAAAAACCCCATTCACTTGAGCAAAAGAACAAAAAACACAGTTTCCCGGACAGGGAGCAAGATTGAGCGCGAATTGCGCATGAACTTCTGCATATCCTCCGGACAACTCCTTGGATACACGATTGGCTTCGGCCATAACACGATATGAATCTGCGGAATCTGGCGGCAAACTTAACAGATGCGTAAGTTCCGACTGGGATAATTTATTTTCATCTTGTGATTTTTTAATCAAATCGTCAGTATTCACTTGCACTCCTTTCCTGCAATTTTTTTTATTCCTATCCGAATTATAATTTCCACAAGGAAATACCTGAACAGGATTACCCGGTGTCTTGTCGAAACTACCATCCAATATTCTTCTTAATTTCCTCGGATTCCTCTTCGGGCATGGACTTTAAAATAACGCGAAGTGTGTAATTCCCCTGCATCTTTCCATTGGACATAAACATCCAATCACGGATGTCAGCTCTTTGAAATGAGTATTGCTGGCCGAATTTTACATTTCTAACAATTCCGGGATCATTCCCGATAATACCTATGTAGGGTTCGGAACCCAGTCTGAGATCACTGAGCCAGAAATGCTCTACCCCATTTTTATCCTCAATTTTTACTTTCACATTAAAATCTTCATCACCTGGCTGAGGATTCCGAAATCGTTCAAGAAATTTATCAAACGTCAATTGCGCGGTTTCAATCGCCTGGTTCATTTCTTTTTCATCATATTGATTCGTCAGGAGTTCCGATTTTTGATTACATCCAAATAAAATTAAAAAGGTGGCAATAAATACTGTAACTAAAATTGATCTGGATTTCATATTTTACCTCTTTCCTTGTAGCATAATACCCGCTTGATTTCCGGAAGAAACTGCTTGTTCGAAACTTCCATCATTATTATTTTTACCGTTTAAAGGATCAACAGAGCAGGTGGCAGAAAAAGCAGATCTTGCTGAAATGTACAAAAGAAAACAGCATAAGACGAGCATACTGACGGAAGTTACCAGGAAATGTTGCGATCTCATAACAATAGAATTCTTCTTTAGCTACAACATTGTTAAATCTATACACTATCTGGGATTCTAATACAACAAAACCGTATTATTTTTTTTAAAGATCGGATAAAATTGAATGTGCCTATTTTGCTTATTGATGACAAAAGGATAATATGAATAAAGAGTATTTTTTATATAATAAGATTTAGTGAGGACAGCAGGTTAGATTTTTTCAAAGGGAAAGTATTCTTCATAAAAAAAGGGGCGGATGAATTTCATCCCGCCCCTTTATTATTATGGCTTTTTATAGATCAAACAGAAGAGAGAAACCCCCTCCAATGAACCATTTGTCTATTTCTTTATCCACATCAAAGGACAATGCATCAATACCGATCAAACTCCAATCTTCATTTCCATCAAGACTGACTCTCTGATATCCGCCATTTATAAACGGCTCAACAGTAATACGTTCACACACCCAGGTGGCACCCAAAGAAGCTTCTATACCCCAGCGATTCCCATCCAGAGAAATACTATTATTTAAAAGAGAGGAGGCAGATCCCAGACCGCTAATATCTACTCCGCCATCAAGATCGTATTCTTCGGAAACCCATCCATAAAAAGTGCTGAGCCCGCCTCTCATTGTCAAGCATGACGACAATTTGTGTTCCCCTGCGAACTGAAGCTTAATCTGATGTTCTGAAGATTCAGGATAACCGTCTGTTTCAGTCAAAAGGTCAAGTCCACCGCCCGGACTAATGGTCATTTCCAAATCCGTTTTGGAGTTAATATAATTGTAAAACAGGCCAACCGCTATATTGGTATTTGCGGATACACCGATATCAAAACCTCCGCCTGCTGTAATCGTGAGCAAGGTCTCTTCGCTATTGTAGTCCCAATCCAAAGGTCCTACAAGTCCGTCATAGGGTCCGCCAGGAGGTGATGTGGACACACGAATATCTCCGTCTCCGGACCCGTCCCTCTCTTTTTTCTGATAATCGATTCTGAAAACAAGAGGCATGGATGTATCTGCAGTAACGGGAAATCTCAACCAGAAGTCAAGACCCAAGTTCCATCCATCCACATCGCCATCCATATCAAAATCATTGGATGGATAAA
>JAFDFT010000548.1 GCA_019309685.1 Deltaproteobacteria bacterium | reverse complement strand
TTCCAGCGGTTCACGCAAAAATGACAGCACTTCGTTTTTATATCTTTCCGGTCTGATGAAATCCGGGTTTTTATTTATATGGTCTATCAGCCAGTCCTGGTAGCGGCTCATTTTAAAAAAGTAGTTAGACTCTTCAATCATTTCAGGTTCTGTTTCATGGTCAGGACACTTTCCTTCTACCAGTTCCCGTTCTGTATAAAAACGTTCGCATCCAAAACAGTAAAGACCTGAATATTTACTGTAATAGATATCCCCTGCATCGTAAATTTTCTGAAGGATTAATTCTACAATAGCCATATGGTTTGTGTCCGTGGTACGGATAAAATGATTGTATTTGATGTTAAGTTCGGGCCAAAGATTTTTAAAAAGACCGCTTATTTTATCCGCGTATTTTTTGGGGCTCAAATTTTCCTTTTTTGCCGCACGTACAACCTTATCTCCATGTTCGTCGGTTCCAGTGAGAAGGAAAGATTCCGATTGACGCATGGTGTTAAATCGGCAAACAACATCAGCAACAATGGTAGTATATGCGTGCCCCAGGTGAGGCTTCGCATTGACATAATATATAGGTGTTGTTACATAAAATGGATCGGGCATTATAGTCCCTCTTCTATTACAATATCATCCAGTCCGATTTCTAATTCCGTGCCGTTTTCCAAACGTACAACCAACCGGTTGCATGACACATTATGGCGTGTGACTTTACCTTTTCCTTCGGAAGTATCTACTTTTTTACCTATTTTTGGAAACTTTTTTTTCAAAGATTTATAAGTCTCATATTCGAATTTTAGGCAGCACATCAATCTGCCGCACTGCCCTGAAATTTTAGTAGGATTTAGCGAAAGGCTTTGCTCTTTTGCCATTCGTATTGAGACAGGATCGAATTTATCAATAAATGCCGAGCAGCAGATTTCACGCCCGCATCTTCCAATACCGCCGCACATTTTGGCCTGGTTTCGTATCCCCACCTGTCTCATTTCAATTCTTTTGCCGAATTCTTGTACCAGTGTTTTTACAAGCTGCCTGAAATCAACGCGCCCGTCAGATGTGAAAAAAAATGTGAGTTTACTGGAATCAAAAGAGCTTTCAACTGAAAACAGATTCATTTTCAGCCTCAGATCTTCAATCGTTTTCAGGCAAAAGGCGTGAGCATTTTTCTCTGTATCCGTGTTTTGCTCTTTTTTAAGAAAGTCTTTATCCGTTGCCAGTCGAAATACCTTTTTTAACTGTTTTTCCATGTGTTTTTTATCAGACGACCCAGGCGAAACAGAAACGATTCCAAACGCGAGCCCATTCTCTGTCTCGACAATAACATGATCGCCGCAATTCAGCACAAACGCGCCGCAATCGAAGTCGTAAATTTTTCCACTTGTTTTAAACTTTACACCAACTACTTTTCCCATGTATCAATCCTATGATGGCTTCGTAAAAAGTAAAAAACCTGACTTTTTACGAACGTTTTAAGTGTTAGGTTTTACGTTTTAAGTAGGCGTAATAATGTAAAAAATAAAGCTTAACACCTAAAACTTAAAACCTAAAACAGGATAAATTCGATTTTTTACGAATTCATCACCTCTCGATATTTTATAATTAAGGTTTTTGTGATCGCTAAAAATATATTTCTATATTTTCAATTTGCAGCTTCAGTCAGTTTCTGCATTAAAATATCGAGCGAAAGTTTCACATTGGCATTCGGACGCTGAATCATTAATTGTGCAGACTGAACAGCTTCTATTTTATGCAAAAGTGATGTAATTGTAAATTTTTTTGAAACATTTTCAACCTTATTTGCAATATCCCGATGAATTATTTTTTCCGGTTGATATTTAAATATAATAAGGTCCCTTAACCATGACTTGATTGTCTCCAGGTAATCCTCTAAAGCATCCCTGTTTACTGATAATTGCGCTGAAATCGAAAAAAGGAGTCCCGTTGGCTTGGGCTCAATAAACTCATGCTGGTCTAATCCAATGGCTTTTATCAGCCAGTCTCTATGTCCTATCCAGTCTGTCCGACTCATGGAAAGCGCTTTGGATAAGCTTCCCTTTGACATTGTGGCTAAAACGAATGCATCTTCCGGGCGTTTACCTTCTTTTTCAGACAGCATGGTGGAAAGGGTTTTTCTGGATATCGGATTAAATCTTATATGCTGACACCGTGACACAACTGTTTGAAGGAGATCGGATTTTTTCTCGGCAATAAGAATTAAAACGGTCCGGTCCGGAGGCTCCTCCAGTATTTTGAGAAAAGCGTTACTGGCCGCAGAATTCAACCGCTGTGCGTCAGACATGATAACCACACGATATTTTGCGTCGTAAGGCTTCATGGTAAGTGTCTGGTAAAGCTCACGGATTTGACCAATCTTAATAAAAGAGCCGGTTGGTTTTATCGATAGAATGTCAGGATGGCTATCAGATTGGATTTTCTTGCATGATCTACAGCAGCCGCACGGGATACCGGG
>JAFDFT010000111.1 GCA_019309685.1 Deltaproteobacteria bacterium | reverse complement strand
ATGCTCGCTGAGGATTACCTGAAGATGGGGCTGGCAAAAATCGTGAAGGTAGATATTCCTGAGCCTTATCTAATTGAATCCATATGTAAAAAAATTCTGGTTATTGGTGGAGGGATTACGGGTATCTCTGCTGCGATCGATGCTGCCAAAGCTGGTTATGATGTAACCATTGTTGAGAAGGAATCATCACTTGGCGGATATGCTGCTAAAGTTCGGAAGCAGCTTCCCCTTGAAAACCCCTATGAGGATTTGATTTCGCCCGTTATTGAGTCAAAAATTAAGGAACTGGATGGTTATTCCAGTATAACAGTGAAAACAGACACAGTTGTGGCACGAATTGCGGGTGAACCGGGTGATTTTACGGTTACACTTAAAAAGCCTGGCGAAAATATTGAATTTGATGTTCCTTATCCCTTACCGGATGAGATGAAGGTTGATGAAAATGGTAAGGAACTGGATGCTGAGAAACAGCATGAAAAGTATTTGGAATATAACAAAGGGAAAACCGATATTTTGGCCCTTGATCCGAATGGTGAAAAGTTTGGTTCGGTGGTTCTTGCCGCGGGATGGCGGCCGTACGAAGTTGAAGGGGATGAGTTTGCTCATCTTGGATTTGGAGCTATCACAGATGTTGTGACCAATGCTCAGTTTGAAGAGATAGCGGCAAATGGCAGTATCACCAGACCTTCTGATGGAAAAGAGGCGAAGTCCGTAGTCTTTGTTCAGAGTCCGGGTAAAGGGGATGACAGTGATTTTAACTATGCCGGATCTGTCACCAGCCTTGTGGCACTCAAACAGGCGAAGTATGTGCGGGAAGATTATGATGATGGAAAAGCATATATCTTTTATCAACATATGAGAACACCTGGTTTGAATGAGAACTTTTATAAGAGTATTCAGCAGGACAACGGCATTTTCCTAACTAAAGGAGAAGTTGTCAGTGTTTCTAAAAATGGAGATGGTTTGATTGTAGAGGCTGATAATACACTTTTGGGCGAGAAGATTCAGGTGAAAGCGGACATGGTTGTTTTGGCAACAGGCATGGTTCCGGTTACTGCTGATGATCCGGTTGTAAACTTGGCGTATCGGCAGGGTCCGGCTTTTCGAGATATTGATTTGTTTGAAGGGTATACGGATTCAAATTTCATCTGTTTTCCGTATGAGACTCAAAGAACCGGTATATATGCAGCTGGGGCCATCCGGCGCAGCATGACCATGGAAGAATCCATTGAAGATGCCGCTGGTGCAGCGCTTAAAGCAATTCAGAGTATAGAATCGGTTAACAGGGGTGTTTCTGTGCATCCACGGTCAGGCGATATGTCGTTTCCCGACTTTTTCTTCCAAAGATGTACCCAGTGTAAGCGATGTACCGAGGAATGTCCGTTTGGCGCGTTAGATGATGATGAAAAGGGCACACCCAAACCAAATCCCGCGCGGTGCCGACGATGCGGAACGTGTATGGGCTCTTGTCCGGAACGTATCATTGGTTTTGCAGATTATAATATTGACAGTGTTGGTTCTATGGTGAAGGCCATCGGCGTACCGTCTGAAGATGATTACGACGAACCACCAATGAGAATTCTTGGCCTTGTCTGCGAAAATGACGCCTATCCGGCGCTTGATATTGCCGGACTAAACAGGCTGAGTTATTCCGCTGATGTTCGCTTTGTACCTGTTCGGTGTCTTGGGTCTGTTAATGTTATCTGGATAAAGGATGCCCTTGCACAGGGTATGGATGGCGCGTTTCTCCTTGGATGCAAGCACGGTGATGACTATCAATGCCATTTTGTAAAGGGCAGTGAGCTTGCGGACATACGGATGCAGAAAATAGGAGACGCTCTGACGAGCTTGGCGCTTGAAGAAGAACGTGTGACGCAATTTGAGATCGCCATTGATGAATATGATAAGCTTCCAACGATGATTAATGAGTTCGTTGAGATGATCGAGGGGCTTGGCCCGAACCCGTTCAAGGGATTCTAAATAATTGATGATTTTCAATTGAAGATTGACAGTCTGGTGAGATTTTTTCCCCAGGCGCTAACGGTAATTCTTCAATGCAGGAGGTATAATATGGCAGATGCATATATGGTTGAACCGGATGTAGGTTTTATTGATGAAGTAACAAAATTGGGAGGCGGGGATCTGAAAAAATGTTTTCAGTGTGCGACGTGTTCTGTAGCATGTCCTATCTCCCCTGAAAATAAGCCTTTTCCCAGAAAAGAAATGATTGCCGCGTCATGGGGCCTGAAAGATAGACTTGTAGGAAATGCAGATATATGGCTGTGTCATAATTGCGGAGACTGCACAGCCCTTTGCCCGCGTGGCGCAAAACCGGGTGATGTTTTAGGCGCAATACGGTCATATGCGATTGCAAATTACGCTGTACCTAAAGCGCTGGGAAGAGCAGTAAATGATCCCAAAAAGCTGCCCATTCTTTTGGCAATTCCTATTCTTCTCTTTTTTGTGGTAGGCCTTTTAACGGGTCTTTTGAATCTTACGCCTGAAGGTGGCGAGATCGCTCACTCGAAGTTCTTCTCTACCTGGCTGGTTGATATTTTTTTTATTCCGCTCCAGGTCTGGGTTGTTGCAATTTTTGCACTGGGGCTCAAGAATTTTATAAAGGATATTCATGAAAATGCCCTGCTTGAAGGGAAAACAGATAAAAATGGATTGGATATAAAAGCGCTTGTTGGTGCTTCCATCAAAACTGTTTTAACTATACTTAAGCATGATAAATTTGATGAGTGTGGTGAAAACAAGGATCGTTCTCTGGCACACATGTTCGTACTATTCGGGTTTATAGGGCTTTTTATTGTGACGGCTATCTTCTTTTTTACATTATATGTTTTACAGATCCATGGCCCCTATTCGCAAATGAATCCGGTTAAATGGCTTGCCAATATTGCGGGTGTATCACTGGTGGTGGGAAGTATCCTTATGATAAAAAACAGGCTGTCGAAAAAAGATGAGGTGTCAAGTTTTAAGGATTGGGCACTGATTATTCTTGCTTTCAGCCTAGGCGTTACCGGTATGTTATCAGAGATAACGAGGCTTCTTGGTTTGGCGTATACAAGTTATTGGATTTATTTTATCCATCTTGTGTGCGTTTTTTATTTGGTGGCCTATTTGCCCTTTTCAAAACTGGCGCATCTGGTATACCGAACAACCGCCATGATCTATGCTGAGTATTCAAATAGGAAATAGTTGAACAGCGTAACAAAGGTAGGCTAAAAATTAAAAAAGGGGAGCTTTTTAAGCTCCCCTTTTTTAATATAATATTTAGTTATATGAATTATTTCTTATTATCGCCTGTTGCTGCGCCGTGAAGTTTAACTTCAACTTTTTCAGTAACGCCTTCATAGTATTTACGCAGAATGGCAACAACCTCATCCCGTCCAAAATGATCCGGAAGCTCACCGCCCTCAGAGAGAAGCTTTCTAAGCATTGTACCGGAAAGCATAACACGATCTTCTTTGTTGTGGGGGCATGTTCGAAGAGATGCCATGCCGTCACATTTAAAGCAGTAAAATGTCCAGTCGATCTTCAGCGGTGTACAGAGAAGTGCTTTTCCGGGTTCGGATGGAGCCGGGATCTTATCAAAGATTGTTTGTGCTTCAAACATGCCGTAAAAGTCACCAACGCCAGCATGGTCACGCCCAATAATCATACGGGAACATCCATAGTTCTGCCTGAAGGTTGCATGAAGGAGACCTTCTCTGGGGCCTGCATAACGCATGTCCAGAGGGTATCCACCTTGAACAACATTGTCATCAACAAAATAATTTTTTACAAGAGCGTCAATACATTCAACGCGAACTTCTGCCGGAATATCACCGGGTTTCAGGTTGCCCACGAGTGAATGGATATAGACGCCATCGCATACTTCTACCGCGATTTTGCAGAGATATTCATGGGACCTGTGCATTGGGTTTCTTAGCTGCAGTGCAGCAACTTCGCTCCAGCCTTTGTCCTCAAAAATCTTTCTGGACTCAGCAGGTTTCATATAAACCCCTGGATATTTGGTTGGATAGTCACCTTCACTCAGCACTTTAACAGGGCCAGCAAGGGTTGCATCTTTCTGGCTCATAACCATCTGAACACCCGGGTGATCATCTTTGGCTATTTTCCAAAATTCGTCCGCGGTGGATGTTCCTTCGCCCATAAATACTTTTTCGCATTCATATTTTTTATCGGCTTCAGTCATTTCGAATTTTTCAGTGACTTTCATGGTTGCCATGATTTCACCGTCTTCTGAAACCAGAGCGATCTCATCACCATCGTTAATTGCATCTGCATCTGCTTTGTCAGCAGAAAGGGTCACCGGAATCGGCCAGAATGTTCCGTCAGCCGTGAGAAAATTATCACATACGCCCTTCCAGTCAGCCTTTGTCATAAATCCTGTTAACGGGCTGAAACCACCAATACCCATCATGATAAGGTCGCCTTCTTCACGAGGGGAAATGGTAATTTTTTTAAGCCCTTCCGCTTTTTTCTTTTCCGCGTCTAACTCTGCACCTTCCAACAGACAGCAGGTTAGTCCTTTCCCGCCATGGGGTTCAACTAATTTAGTCATAAGTTTAATTCTCCTTTCATCATTATTTGTATTTATTATTTACATTTGGGTTCCTATTTTAGAAAAAGTGTTCCTTAATAAGGATAAGGATATTTGTCAAGACTAATTCACCTTAAGTTTGTCTATTTTTTTAACCAATCTGATTTATTGTTAGGATATGTTATAGATGAGATTTCAAGGGTAAGTTTTAGTTTTACAAATAGCTTTTTTAACAGAATGGAACTGTTTTAATAGCCTGATATTATAGTAAATTAATTTTGTATCGACAAGACTGATGACAAAATTGGGTAAACACAATGACAAATTTTGTCAATTTTATATAATCTACTTAATAGCGTATTTCGAAGTAGCTGGTATTTATTATAAATCGTTCATTCGATTTTCTGGCATAGTATTTGCTCATTTTTTAATTATATTTGCAAAGTAAATGAAATTATTGTATGATTTATCCCACAAATTTTAAGGTTTTATTTTTCGGGTGATGGCCAATTCTATTTTGGGTTAAAGATTTGAGTGAAGTTCTTAAACCATGAACGGGATATAATTAAGAGGAATCATGCAGAAAAAGGTCATTGTTATTGCATTTATTGTAGTCGTTTTAATCTGGGTTGGGTACATGGTCAGCCGGCATTTGGGGCAGTCACAAGAGAGGGCTAAGCGTCATCAAACTGAATACGGAAAGCGTATTGAAATTGCAAAAAAAAGTCCAAATGCTGGTTTGGTTCAGATTGGAATGAGGTTGAATAAATATAAGGCGGAAAAGGGTGTTTACCCGGAACGATTGATGGATCTTTATCCGGAATATTTGCCAAGTGAAGCTTTTATCAGGGAAGTCCCATGGGATTATGAAAGGACTGGAGAAAACAACTTTAGTTTAAAAAAGACCATTACATTAGGGGGGGGGGAAAGGACGACTTTCATTGATAAAGGGTTAAGAGTAGAATCTGTTTCATCCACGGCGGTTGCTGCTGTTGAAGAGGAAGACGACTTTGGTTTCGCTTCAGAGGAAGAGTTGGGTGTGATGGTGGCAAGTCCTGTGCCGACATCTGAATCTGAAGGAGTGCTGACCTCTGAAGCAGAAGATACCGATGAAACGGAATCAGCAGAGACAACAAAAGAGGATTCCTTTGGTCCAATGATTGCCACCGCTCCGGAAATCGTTACCGTTATTAAGGAAGAAATCGCACCTGGGATTGATCCAAGGATAGGTAGTGCTTATTTAGTATGGAAAGACGAAAAAGGGCGTTTGGGATTTGGCAATGTGGATTATCCATCTTCTTACAGATTGTCTGTGTACAGCAATGGTATGTACCAAAACATAAAACGGACGGAAAGATCTGAACAGGGGTCGGATTTTGCAAGACGAATGAATCAGGAGAAAAGCAAGGACGAGATTGCTTCATGTATAAGTAAACAGACACTTGTGTGGAAAAATAAAGACGGCACATTGGGATTTGGCAATGTTGATTATCCCAAAGGCGAGGATGTTTCCCATATTAATGTAAATGGAGTGTGGCAAGAAAAAAGAAAAGTGCAACCCTGAGGTTTTACGATGTTTAAAAAAATAATTTTAACAGAGAATATCAGAGATAATAGCGGATTTTCGTTAATAGAGCTGATGATGATGTTGGCTATTATAGCCATTCTAACTCAAATAAGTTTTTCTTCATGGATTGATTACAAAAGAAAGGCATATGATGCATCAGCGGTCTCAGACACAAGAAATTTGATAGAAGCTGTTATTAATGACATGGTTGGATTTGAAGATGTTGATTATAGTCACACTATTGCCTCAGGGGCCAGAATAGGTGCTTTTGACAATGAGGGCAATGCAAGACCACCTTCACTATTTTTATCTCCGGGTGTAAATGCACATATATATTACGATACGATAGGAGGAGGGATCTTCGTAGATGCCTTTATGTGGCATGGAGGCGGGTCACCTGACCCAACAGCTGCCGCACCCGGTAATATAGGTATACGAGAATTTGAAGCCTTGATCGATGAAGATGCCGAAGTAATTGATTTCGTTGGATTTGAGGGTTCTTAAAGGTAGATATTTAATATCTTTTCATTAAGAAATTTAGTGATTTGAAAAATCAAAAGGACTGCCTTCAAGACAAAATATGAGACCTTTGAAAAATGCTGATTTTTGTTTAAGTTCAAGGAAGGCGATAATTTAAACCACAGGAATACATTGAGTGTTTTGAGGATTTAAATCTGAACCTGTCGAAGATTAAAATTTGAGCCTGACACAGAAATTAAGCAAAGAGCGGGGTTTTGCAAAGGTCTCAATATGATATAGTCTAGGGTTAGTTGGATAGTTAAAGTAAAAGGAAAATAAACAAAAAGCCCGATCTCTCAATCGGGATTTTTTGTTTTTTGGCGGAGAGAGAGGGATTCGAACCCTCGAAGCAGCTTTTACCACTTACTCGCTTAGCAGGCGAGCGCCTTCAGCCAGCTCGGCCATCTCTCCAGAATATTTTGGTGGCGGAGGGAGTAGGATTCGAACCCACGGAGCCGTTAAGCTCAACGGTTTTCAAGACCGCCGCCTTCAACCACTCGGCCATCCCTCCTCGTCTTTATTTAAAGTCGTATGGTTACCATTTAACAAATTTTGGGTCAATAAAATTATTGTTTATTCTGTTTTCAGATTTAACAGATGCAAA
>JAFDFT010000547.1 GCA_019309685.1 Deltaproteobacteria bacterium | reverse complement strand
AGACGTCAAATCACTGTTAAACATGGTCTGTATGGAGTCAACCACCAGCACATCCGGTTTCTCGGACTCCATCATGGGAAGGATTGCATCAACATCAATTTCTGAGACCACAAAAAGATCAGAAGAAACAGCGCCCAGCCGTTTGCTTCTTATCCGTATTTGCTGAATGGATTCTTCTCCGGACACGTAAAGCACTTTGTGGCTGTTTTTCGCAAGGCCATAAAGCGCCTGAAGCATGAGTGTGGATTTCCCGATACCGGGGTCACCACCGATGAGCACCAGTGAACCTGTTACAATACCGCCTCCCAGAACCCGGTCAAATTCTTTTATATCGGTTTTAATCCGGTATTCTTCCCCGATGTCAACGGAATCGATGGGAACCGGTTGGGTTTGAGTGGCCGGCAAACCCGTTCCAGTACTCTGAAACGGTTTGGAGGTCTGGGTTTCCTCTACCAACGTATCCCATCCCCCGCATTCAGGGCATTTGCCCATCCATTTGGGGACTTGGTGCCCACATGCCTGACAGGTAAATATTGTTTTCTGGCTTTTTTTCATAATTTTCATGCGAATTTCAGGTATAACTGGTTACCAATTGACTGCACGTGCATAACATGTCAAATAAATATGATCAAGAAAACAGGTTTAACTGATGATTGATTACCATGTTCATACACGCCTTTGCAACCACGCGGAAGGCATCATGCAAGACTATATTCTCAAGGCCATTGAGATCGGCTTAGAGGAGATATGCTTTCTGGATCATCTTACCCTTCAGGATCAAGGCAAAGGTCTGTCCATGACGCCGGGCGAAGTTCCTTTTTATTTTCAGGCTGTGCAGATGCTGAAAAAGAAGTACGCTGTCCAAATTGATGTTAAAGCGGGGCTTGAAATCGATTTTAGTGAAGCGCATGTTGATATGGCCGCTGATATTGCGGGCACATACGCGTTTGATGTGATCGGAAGCTCTGTTCATTTCCCGGATGGTGTTGATATTGTAAGGCGCCGATCCGCATGGAGAAATGAGGATAATTATAAGGATATAGATATTGATAGGGTATACGGCCAGTACTATGAGACGCTTGCTCGTATGCTGGACTATAGTTACTTTGATATTATATGCCACTTTGATCTGGTAAAGAAATTCGGCAGAAAACCATCCAGATCTTTTGATGAAAAAATCATTGAAATCCTGAAGAAAGTAAAACAAAAGAATTTAACAATTGAACTCAATACAAGCGGGTACCATCACGCGGCTGAGGAAAGTTATCCCGCGCCGGATATTATTAAAAAGTGTAAAGATTTTGGCATCAGCTTTGCATTAGGTTCAGATGCGCACAATCCGCAAAGTGTAGGGCGCTATTTTGATAAAGCGTTCCAGTTGCTTCAAGAAGCCGGTTACAAAGAAATCGCTGTTTTTAATAAACGAAAAAAAAGCGTGATTTCCATCGACTATTCTAAAGCTGTGAGGTAGTGCAGCATAAGGAGTATTGTAAAGATGCAATTTTATTCTCGTGTGTCCAACCTTTGTATTATCTGTTTATTGGTTTTTAATATCCATTTCAGTGTTTCTGCTCAAGAAGGCAATGGATATTTTGATTCGCTTCAGGAACGTTTAATTGAAGACGGGTTTGATGAAAAATGGATTAAAAAGATCTATAAAAGGCGCGGAGTAACTTTTGAGGCCAAAACTATTTCCAGATATTTTGTGCACTCTGAAGCAACACTTGATTATAATCAGTTCAGCACAGACGACTCCATCGCTCGTGCCCGTAAGTATATGGAAAAATACAAGGATGAACTTGAAAGCACCGAAAAAAAATATGGTGTGGACAAGGAGTTAATTACCGCAATCATTCTTGTGGAAACACGCTTTGGCGCTTATACGGGCAGAAGTCCCATATTAAACACGCTTTCTACAATGGCATCTTTGGCGGACCTATGGGTCAGAAGTGAATTCTGGGAAATGAACGAAATTATGAGCGAGAAAGATCGGGATAGGGGTGAATTTGAAAAAAGAGCGTATGTTAAGTCACAATGGGCATACCCTGAGCTTAAGGCGTTTTTGGAGCATGTCCTGCAGGAAGGGATGGATCCTGTAAAGATAAAAGGGTCTATGGCCGGCGCCATGGGGCTTGCGCAGTTTATGCCCACGAATATACCTGTATATGCCAGGGATGGAAATGGGGATGGGCGCATTGATCTGTTTCATCATTCAGATTCCATCGCCAGTATTGCGAATTTTTTAAGGCATTTTGGATGGCGGCCGGGAATAAGTAAGAGAAAAGCCGAAAAAGTGATATATTACTATAACCATAGCGATTATTACGTGGATGCTGTTTTAAAGGTTTTTCAAATTCTGAAAGGTTGAGCATGGATATCAAGGCGTTTTTAATACTTGTTGGCTTCACTTTTTTTTGTTTTCTCTTAACCGCCTGGGCAGTTGTCAATGTGGCGAAAAAGGATTTTGG
>JAFDFT010000546.1 GCA_019309685.1 Deltaproteobacteria bacterium | reverse complement strand
AGGACCAAGTATCGCTATATCGGCATTCTTAGCGGTTTGAATGAGTTCTTCTTCCAATCGTTTTCCATCAGTGCCAAGTTCTTTGAAACCTGCTGATATGATAACGCATACAGGTACATTAAATTTTCCGCATTCAGAGACAGCGCTGGCCACCATATGTGAGGGCAGAAGGATAAATGCAAGATCGATGGGGCCTGGTATGTCACTGATTTGTTTGTAAACCTTATGTCCGATAATACTTCCCCCTGAAGGGTTGACCGGGTAAATAGGGCCTCTGTACCCGCCATGGTTCAAATGATTTACAAAAGTAAATCCCCATTTGCCGATTGTTTTAGATGCACCGATAATGGCTACCGATTTGGGATTTAGCATTGTTTGTATTCTATTCTGAATATCCATAGGCTATAGGTTTGTTCGGATTAAATTACAGGTTTGTTGTTAAGTATTTTGGATAATGGATACAACGGGCGTTCTATATGGGTTGTGAAAATTCTGCAAAATTGATGGCAAAGTAATCCGCCAACGGCGGACTGCGTTGCGCTGGACTCCTCGCCCTGTTAAATTCTCGCTTGGCGAGACGGCGGAGCCGATTTAACAGGTCAAGTCACTGCAGCGTACTTTACGTACGCCTCATCCCTCAGGATTTGCGTCGTTTGTTGGAGCAACGCGGAAATCCCGCTATAAGCGGGAAATTTGAACTTTTTACTTTGCCATCACTCACTTTTTACGAGAGTATCAATTTTGAATTGGCAAAAATAAAATCAAGACAAAGTGTTGGTGGATTAATTACTTATAAGCAAAACAGCAGATATTCGGCATTAAAGTGTTCTGAAAATGCTGCTACTTCTCTGTATCCAAAACAACAAGCGCGTCTACGGCTATTGGCTTTCCGTTTAATATTTTAAGCGTGTTGATATCAATTTCATTGACCTGGTCATGATCCAAACCGATTTTTCCCACAGCAATAAGGATGTCCGCGAGGACTTCTCTATCAACAGGCGGTTTCCCTCTAAAAGCGTCCAGAATCTTTTTACCCCGAATATCGTCCATAGCATCTTTGGCATCCCAGCGTGTCAAGGGGGCTACACGGAAGGTAACGTCTTCAAGAATTTCAGTAAATATCCCGCCCAGGCCAAACATAACACATGGCCCGAACTGCGGATCACGATTCAAACCAACAACAAGCTCGCGATCTCCTTTGACCATCTGCTGAACCAGAACTTCTTTTACCGGGGCTTTAGGATTAGACGTCAATTTTTGATACGCCTGGCGAACATCCGTTTCGCTTTTCAGGTCAAGAGCGATCAAGTCAAATTCTGTTTTGTGACTTATTTCTTCTCCGGATCCCTTTAAAACAACAGGATATCCGATCTCAGACGCGGCAGCAACAGCGTCATCTTCTGCTTTAACAGTTTTTTCAGATGTCACCGGAATACCATATTCAGCCAACAACAGTTTTGATTCATGCTCTGATAGAGTTTTTGCGCCTCTTTTAATTGCTTCTTCAATAATTTTCATTTTGCAGTTTCCTTTATTTTAATTCTCGTGAATTTAAAAACGTTTGATAATTACACATTTGTGTGAGAACCCGGACAGCTCTTTCCGGGGTCGAGAATGACACGATGCCGTATTCTTCAAGGTACGATTTGTGCGAAGCATCCGTTCCTATCGATACCATGACAATCGGTTTTCCTGATGAATCCACTAATGACCGAATACCTTCCAGGGTTTTACTCCGCTTATCTTTTCTGGACTCTATGAAGTCCACTATAAAATGAATTGTATCAATCAATTCTTTAGGTTCTTTAACTTCATCTGAATAGGAATAGTTAAATCCTCTTTCAGCGGCTCCAAGGGCAATAACAGCATCGATACCATCCCAGTTTGCCAAAATTTCAAGACAGTCAAGAAACGGATCTTTTGCGATGGTCGCCACCATGTCCACTGGATTTCCGCGACTCCAGTATTTCGGTAATAGTTTGTCAAACTCTTTAATCAGATCATCTGACAGCGAGGGGACCACTAAATCGTTTTCTTCACACGTATCCGCTGTAATAACGCCCCAACCGCCTCCCCGTGTTAATATGCCGATCCTGTTACTCTTGGGAAGGGGATAATTTGAAAAAGTTTTGGCGCAATCCATGAGCGCCTGGCTTGTTAAAACCTCTAACATCCCGGCCTGGCGCAACGCCCCTTTAAAAACTCTGGATTCACCGGCCATCGAACCGCTGTGAGAAGCAGCGGCTTTTCCGCCCACATTGGTCCTTCCACCCTTAAATATAATAATCGGTTTTCCTGATGAATCCACTAATGACCGAATACCTTCCAGGGTTTTACTCCGCTTATCTTTTCTGGACTCTATGAAGTCCATTATAAAATGAATTGTATCAATCAATTCTTTAGGTTCTTTAACTTCATCTGAATAGGAATAGTTAAATCCTCTTTCAGCGGCTCCAAGGGCAATAACAGCATCGA
>JAFDFT010000545.1 GCA_019309685.1 Deltaproteobacteria bacterium | reverse complement strand
TAATTTATTTCAAAAAAACTTTGAAATTTGTCTCATTCAACAGGCCATTCGATCTCACCCAGTGCCATACGACACAGGTCAGTTACAAATATTTTAGGAAGTCCTTGCTGAGACGTTGGACGGCGCAACACCCAGTCACAGATAGGGCATATCGTTATCAGCGCATCAGCACCTGAATCCAGAGCATCTTGCACATTTTTTGTCTGAACCTCTATTGCTAATTCTTTTTTTGTTCGGATAATAGGCCCGGTACAGCACAAAGAATTTTGTTCCTGGTATTGCCGTTGAACACGCTGTACACCGATGAGCTCAAAGATGTCATCCAACCAGCCGTCCTGTTCGGGCAGCCACCTGGTGGCGCAGTTCGCCTGGTATGCGACTTTTTTATCCAGTTTGGTTACACTCTCTTGGTTCGCTTTTAGATAGTCACGTACGTACTCGAACAAGTGCATATAGTTATACGGGACTTTGATACCCAACTCTTTGGAATTCACGTGAGCCAGAGCATATCCTTCATTATGAAGGTAGACAATATCCTTTCCCAGTTTTGCCAGCCTATCGATCACTTTTTGTGCATACTTTTCCACGAAGCTTTCACCACCCATATGTACCAAGCCGACCAATGACATGTACTGAGTTCCCCGCACAACGGTCATGCCCTTAAACATTTTGCTCTCAATGGTTGCTTCCGGAAACTGATTGAATTCAAAAGAATCTAAAGAAAGAACGGGCTTATCCGGATCTCCCTCTATGAGCTGACTATCCCCATTGCCTTCTTCGAGCACTTTTCCTAACCCTTCGAGAAGCGCTTTGCCACTATCAGCGATGGGGTTATTCCCCATTTTCTCCTGCATTTTAAAAATAAGATTCGCTGGGTCAGCATCGGTTGGGCAGATTTCAAAACATGCATTACAGGTAATACAGCTGTTCAGGATATCAGCTTCTTTTCCTTCCATGAGAAGTTTTATTTCACTGACCGCTTTCTCCTTGTCATAATCAACATAACGGCAGTTGACAAGGCAATCTCCGCACAAATCACATTTTGAAGCATTCCACATTTTGCACCTCCTTTTTAATTAGTTGGCTTAAAGGTAAAATCTGTTTATCTGAAAAGTCCAGTTATCTTGTTCTTTCCGCTTCATAGATGAGATAATGTCTGTTCTCGAAAGGCCATATCGGACTTAATATTCTGGAGAAATTTTCAGTAACTCAATATTTGGATTTTTTACAAATGAATCCAATTTGACCTCCAAAAAGTTCTTCAAACTCCAAACAAAGGGACATTTCGTAAGACAAGCCCCACATTGTTTGTACGTTTCCTGATTATATGTGCTAACCACATTCTCCTCCATTTATAATAAACAATTTATTCTATTTTTTGGGTTAATGTATTCCTTGACAGAGAAAATTAAAAGTGTCATAAACGGCAATAAACAACCGGATTGCGTCACTTTTTTCAAGAAAATTTATGCAAATAAAATGTAAAATATGATTAAAGTAACCATATTAGCTATCCACAATACCCTCGCGACTACTGTTATGGGTCCAATGGACGTTTTTTTTCAATCCGGTCAGTTATGGAATTTCATTAACGGAATACCCTTAACGCCCTATTTTGATGTCGAAATTGTCTCCTATGACGGCAAACCCGTAAAGTGTCTGAATAATGCCTTCATACAGCCGCATCGAGCCATAGATGCTGTAACTGAGACCGATTTAATCCTTATTCCTAGTATCAATGACATTGAAAAAACCATCAGATATGGGAAAAGCTCATTACAATGGCTGATCGATCATTACCATCGTGGCGCGAGTATCGCCAGCGTTTGTACGGGTGCTTTCTTTTTGGCTGAAACAGGTTTATTAGACGGTAAGACTGCGACTACCCATTGGGGATTTGTAGACCAGTTCCAGCAGATGTATCCACAGGTCAATTTAAAGCCTGATCGCATCATTACTGATGAAGGAGATCTTTATTGCGCTGGCGCACTTGGCGCAGGAATCGATCTATCGGTATATCTGGTAGAAAAACATGTCGGCCACGAAGTAGCTGTACAGATCTCAAAAGCCCTGATACATGATATGGGCCGTAATTCTCAGGTTCCCTATACCGTTTTTCAATTTCAAAAAAATCACACGGATGAAACAATAAAGGCCTCACAAGAGTGGATAGAAGAGAATTACACCCGGGAAATTGATTTTGATGATGTTTCAAAAAATCTTGGCATAAGCAGACGAACGTTGGAGCGTCGATTTAAAAAAGCAACTGGAGTCAATTAGGGTATGAAAACAGCAGCCATTTCAGGGAACTGTTTAAAAAACATACCAGACTTCTACCAACGGAATATCAAAAGAAATTTTATCGTATATAAAGAAATCTGTTTAATTACGGTTTTTATCGATGGATCCATTCATCTGGATAGTCATGATAGCAATTGCGGGGCCCGTTATCGGTTCAGCTCACAATATCCCTGAAGGTATTTGCACTTCAGCACCTTACTACCATTCAACCGGTAAGAGAATGCAGGCCTTCCTGCTTTCGACCTGTACAGCCATTCCTATCCTTTTAGGATA
>JAFDFT010000544.1 GCA_019309685.1 Deltaproteobacteria bacterium | reverse complement strand
CTTTTGACTAATATGGAAAAAACACATAATAGCAACAATCATTATATCGGAAACTTAAATACAATATTATTATAGGAGGATGTTTTGATAATAAAATCTTTACCCGTAGGACCGCTTTATACAAATTGTTTTATCATTGGATGTGAAGATACAAAAGAAGCCGCTGTTGTAGATCCAGGGGGCGATTCTGATAAAATTTTGATGTCACTTGCCGATGAAAAGCTTACGCTTAAGTATATTATTAATACGCATGGCCATTTTGACCATGTTGCGGGAAATAAAAAGCTCAAAGAAACTACCGGCGCAAAAATCCTGATTCATGAAGAAGATGCCACGCTTCTCACAACTCCCAGTATGGGGCTATCTGCAGATAACCTGCAGGCCGCGGATGAGTTTATGAAGGATGGCGACAAAATTACCTTTGGAAACATTACGTTAGAAGTCATTCATACCCCCGGCCACACACTTGGAGGTGTATCGCTTTATACTGATGGACACGTATTTGTGGGTGATACGCTTTTTGCGGGATCAATCGGGCGTACTGATTTTCCAGGAGGGAATTACGATACACTTATTAATAGTGTAAAGGATCGCCTGTTTCCGCTTGGTGATGAAGTAATGGTTTATTCCGGACATACGGCCGAGACTACCATTGGAAATGAGAAAAAGTATAATCCGTTCTTTGTCGGGCAGTAGCAGAAAAGATAAGAGATGAGAGGCCAGGGGCAAGAGGCAAGCGTTAAGAGCAAGCCTATTGAACCGGGAAGCGGGTTACGGAGAAACGGGGGCAAGGAGAACCGGAGAGTTTAACTGCAGCGATTGCAGATTTACCCTGTTAAATGCTGCATCGCAGCTCCCTTCAGGAATTTAACAGGGCAGGCACAGAGGAATTATTGAAAGAGATTTATTATATTGGACAGGATTAATCCTTCGACTTTGCTCAGGATAAACAAGATTTACTGGATTTTTCGATTTCCTGATGAAACCGAGAAATACCAATTCCGCTTTCAACGAAAATAACTACAAATGATCGTGTATATCAGGTAGATTTTGTCTAATAAAATCCGATTTAACTATTTACTCGTCACTATTTACTATTTACTCGTAGGTTACACCGCAACCTAAATGGTCGGAAAAAGCTGTAAAAATTTAAGCATCAAAATCTTCTAAAATAAATTCAGTCAGTTTTTTATACGCCTGCGCGCACTCCCCGAAATGACTATCAAAATCTTCACCATCATTTCGGACATAAGATTCAAGCATCAGTGGACCTTTGTATCCAATATCAGCAAGAGCTGATGTAAAGGCTTTCCAGTCTATTTTTCCCCGGAATGGAACAAAGTGCTCATCCTTAAGAAAGTGGTTGTCGTGAATATGAAGACCAATCAGGCGGTTTCCGCATAACCTGAGTTCTTTTTCCACATCGCCATACACCGCCGCGTGGCCTGTATCAAAGCAGATGCCAAGCAACGGATGATCTATTTCATCAATCAATTGATTTATATGTGTAACTGCCCAGTCTTCAAATAGATTTTCAATGGCAATTTTGATACCGGTTCGTTCAGCTTCAGGCAAATAACCAAGAATTACATCTCTGGCAAGAGACATGGTTTCATCTTCAGAACGACCCTCTACATTCCAACCGTATAAATGAGCGACCATATATTTTGCGCCAATATCTTTAGCGCCTTGAAATAAAACCTTATTTAGCGCTATGGCTGTTTTTCGAACAACAGGGTCTTTATCGGCAACATCATGCCCAAGAGAATCTAAAAAGAAACAATGTACACTTTCAGGTGTTAAATTATTTGTTTCGCATAAGGCTAAAAACTTTTTTGTGGAATCCGGGTCGCCTGCAGTCCATTCCTTGTTATCCGGAACCAGAGGCGTCACCTCCATCAACCCGATATTGTTCTTAGTAAAAAGGGGCAGAAGTGAAAAATCATCGTGCGGCAAGGCCACACTGGTTAAACCCATTGGATAAATATCTTTTATCTGTTCAATATCCATGTTAAATCATTGTAATTTTGAGAATTTTGTTTGCCAGTGAAAAAATTTGTCTAAACAAATATTTATTTGGGCGCCATCCGTATCGCACCATCCAACCGAATGGTTTCCCCATTTAACATCGAATTTTCAATTATCTGCTGGCTCATCATGGCAAATTCATCCGGCTTCCCAAAACGTTTCGGAAATGGGACTTGTGCGGCAAGCGTTGCCTTACCCTCTTCTGAATGAGCCTGCATCAGGGGTGTATCGAAAAGGCCGGGCGCGATGGTACATATCCTTACACCCATTACTGATAGATCTCTTGCGATGGTCAGGGTCATGCCCACAATACCCGCCTTGGACGCTGAATAGGCAACCTGTCCGATCTGTCCGTCAAAGGCAGCGGCGGAAGCAGTGTTGATGATAACGCCTCTTTCCATGTCATTATCCTCAGGCTCATTACTTTGCATGTGAAAAGCGGCAAGCCGTAT
>JAFDFT010000543.1 GCA_019309685.1 Deltaproteobacteria bacterium | reverse complement strand
TTGAAGGACGATGAAATATTATCCCTTTTTAAGTTCGCCAGAGAAAAAGGAGACTCTATCTCGGTATTTGCGTATGATCCAACAGGTCTTGGGAAGCGGTATTATCTTCTTGTTGGTGATTTTAATGAGAAGAAAAGAAGAGATATTGTCGGTAAAAAACGGTGAAAAAATGTTACGAAAAATAATTGTCTATATTTTTATTTATTTATTGGCTGTGATTATTGGCGGATTGACTGCCGGGTTATTGTCCGTTCCTTTTGTCTCCGAAACACAAGTGTCAGTATTGAGGTATTCGTTTTTTCTGGGAGTTGTCACATTAATTTATAGTATATTGATTATGCCGGTGATTCTTATATTTCATATGCTTGTTTGCCGTTTTCTGCCACAACTCTATTTGTTAAATCTTTATCCTGTCTTTGCATATGCCATATTTGGTGTAAATCATTTTTTGGCCGGCTTTACCTTTTTTTCCAGTAATTACTGGCCAATCAGGATTGGTAACGTAAATATTGACCACTTGATTGTTCTGGCTATGGCGGCCGCGCTGTCAGGATCAACAGCGATCTATGGAAATATCGGCGTAGAAAAAATAAAACAATACTACCAGGAAAACAATGCGTAGAATTGATTTATTTAATTTCAGGAGTCAAAGATTCCAGGATTCGAGTGAAGGCCTGAAAAACTATAAAGAATTTTAAGTTTTGCTAAAAGAACTATTCGCATGGATGTGATACTTAGGGTCTTGATAAAATCATTAATAATAGAATATCGAACCCTTTTTTTAACGAATTTGGTAAACAACCTATCTATATCAGCAATACATTTTACATCTATTATTTTCCCGAAAACAGATTATGCGACCAAACGTTTTATCGTTTTTAGTTAAACCCACATCATATGCTTGCAATATTGAATGCGATTATTGCTTTTACAAGCGGGTTGAAAGCATGTATGGCGGGGATAAGCCATTCATGAAAATAGCGACGGCTGAAGCATTTATACAAAAAGCATTGTCGATGGGCATTGGGCTAAACACTTTTTGCTGGCAGGGTGGAGAGCCGACCCTGCTTGGAATTGAGTTTTATAAGCAGGTTGTTGAGTTCCAGAAAAAATATTGTTTAGAAGGGCAGATAATAGAAAATTCAATTCAAACAAACGGCATACTGATTAATGAAAAATGGTGCCGGTTTTTAAAAGAAAATAATTTTCTTGTGGGGATCAGCCTTGATGGCCCGGCGGAAATACACAACACATACAGGAAATTCTCAAATGGCCGAGGGACCTTTGACAAGGTAATGAAAGCCATCAGATTGATGGAAAAGCGTGGAGTGGATTTTAATATTCTCACGCTTTTAACTGATGTGAACATTAAGAGCCCTGAAATTCTCTACAGGTTTTTCAGAAAAAATAAGTTCAATTTCCTTCAATTCATTAACTGCTTTGAATATGACAAAAATTCCACAGGTCTTTCCAATTATTCTGTGCGTGGAGATGCTGTTGGTGAATTTTACGTGAAATTGTTTGATCTTTGGATAAAAGACGGTTTCCCTCATGTCTCCATCAGGCTTTTTGAAGATATGCTCATTTATTTAATCGATGGCGTTCATGTTTCATGTTGCTGGATGGATCAATGCGGAGCGTATACTGTTGTGGAGTATAATGGAGATTGTTATCCATGTGATTTTTTTGTTTACCCTCAATGGAAGCTTGGCAATATTCTTGAAAACAAGTTAGAGACAATCTTAGAGAACCCGTTGCGAAAGCAATTCTCGAATATGAAATCTCAGATTGCTGAAGAATGCAAAGCATGTGAGCTGGCAGGCTTTTGTAATGGAGACTGCACAAAATTCAGAGACGATGGTAGAAAAAGTTTTTCCGGTATTAGTGAATACTGCAGTTCATGGAAGGCGATAAATGAAAAAATACAGCCGCACGTGCCGCGCATTCGTCAAAAAGCAATGGAGGTAAGGAATGCGCCGCAGCAGAAACAAGATGACAAAATTGGACGAAATCAGCCGTGTCCGTGCGGAAGCGGCAAAAAATATAAATACTGTTGCGGCTGAATTGATTTATGGCTGTTTATTCAATTAAAAAACCTGGTCATTAGGGTCAGATCAGAGCTATTTGGCTCCGCCCTGAATTTTTTAACCTAAAAGGAGTCAGGAGTCAGAAACCAGAAGTCAGAATGAGAATAAAGAATTAATGGAGTTGTCAACAGTTGGGGTCCTTCGTCGCCTGATCCATTCTATTTTTTTCTCCTGACTTCCGACTACTGTCTCCTGAATTCTAATTGCTTTATAAGCCCCTTCCAAGGGTGAAATCAAAACCGGATCCTTTACTTTAAGATATCCGTTTTGGATGAAGGTGCCTTCCCGTTTTTGATATGCTTGCAGAATATATGGAATTTTCCTTCCTTGTCCGGATTAAAACACCCGCTGCAGCTAATGCATTCTGCACGACGCCTATCCCCATTTTTCCATC
>JAFDFT010000542.1 GCA_019309685.1 Deltaproteobacteria bacterium | reverse complement strand
TTATATGATGCTGATTACGGGCGAGAACGAGTACTTTATGAGCAAGCACAATACTGACATGACAGACGCATGGCTTGGTCATGAGTATTTCTGCCTGGAGGAGGAAGGAGTAAAATATAAAACAGTGATCAATCCAGAATAATATTCATAAAACCCAAGGGCAGAAAGGCGGAAAATAAGGACGACAGTGGTGTGCCGAATTTAGTCAAATTACGCAAACTGCCAGAAATCTGGAAATCGTTTTTTACCGGGCCAGTTTTTCGCCGAGTTTTTCGGCTTCTTTCAGCAATTCGGTATTCTGGCTGATATCGCCGGCATTTAAGGCGCTTCCGTACACAATTCCTTCGATTTTTGCCCCAACATACCTGAACGAATCCTGAAAGGACCGGATAGCATTGATGCATCCGGATGTGTAAGGATCCGTATCCCCATAAGACATGGCGATACCGATTTTTTTCCTGAACGGGTTTTTGCCGTAGGCCGTCAGCGCGAAACAGCGGTCAAGCCACAGCTTGGTCTGGGTGGATACGTTGAACCAGTGGACCGGACTGGCAATAACCCAGGCATCCGCCTCGATCAGCTTGGGAAAAATACTTTGCATATCATCATCGATGGCGCAGCCTTTGGTGTCTTTTTTCTGACAGGTCCAGCACGCCTGACAGGCTTTTATGTCCATTCCGTTTATGTAAAGACTTTCAACACGCGCACCGGCCGCTTCGGCCCCTTTGGCAATTTCCTGTGCCAAAATCGCGCTGTTTCCTTTCTTCCTTGGGCTGCCTAGCAGGATCAATACTTTTTTTGATTCATTTGTCATTTTTACTCTCCATAATAAATTAAGGTTCTATACTACTTAATAATCTTGATTTGATCGAGATGGCTGAAACCCTGTCCACCGCCCGGCCAATTATATTCAGTCTGGTTGTTCATCGCGTAAATAGTGTTTAGGCCGAAAAGGGCTGCAATGCCGGGAGTTTTCATGTATGACTGATGAATTTTTTCTATCAGTGCCAGCCGTTTTTTGTGATCTATTTCCCGCTCCTGTTTATCAACAAGCTTGTCAATCAGATCTTTGTTCGGCCTGTCCGGACAGCCGTTTGCCCAGCCGGTACTTCTGAACGCCAGAGCCAGCCGCCAGTAGGGATCGTCTTGTACACCCCATGTAAAAAGAGATCCATGCCCCAGTCTTTTGTCTTTATCCCTGTTATACGTAAGCATGGTTCCGAGCTCCAGCTGTTGGATTTCACAGTTAATGCCGACTTCTTTTAAGTATTTCTGGAAACTGGTCATGACAAGACCCGCGTTGGGGACATCTGATGAATAAGAAAAGACAAGCTTCATGTCCGGTTTATATGAGGATTGCGATATCAGCCTTCTTGCTTTATCAGGGTTATATTCATACTTAAAATCGGGATTATAACCGTATTCGCTCTTTGAGCAGTACCTGTAAAGAGGGTACCCTTCACTAAAAAAGAATTTATCGACCATTTCCTGCCTGTTAATGGCATGGTTGATCCCGGTTGTAAGCTTGCTGTCGTACATTATCGGATAAATTCCCCCTTTCAGACTAACGGCTATCATACTTGAGGATTGACGGTTTACCTTCACCTGAATATTTTTATTCTGCTTCAAGCGTTCTACCTGGTGAGGTTGAATGGGAGCGATCAGGTCCAATTCGCCAGTTTCGAGCATGGCCAGACGGCTAATATCATCGGACACCGGTATCAGCCTCAGTGTCTTAAATCCAATATTATAATCCGGATGATTTTCAACAGCTTCAAAGAGTACATATTCACTGGGTTTTCGTTCTACAAAACGGAAAGCGCCGCTGCCGACTGGTGTTTTTCTGAATTTTTCCAGACCAACCCGGTCATAATGCTCTTTTGAGTAGATGGCCATATATGCAACCTGGCGCCAAGGCGCGAAAGGTTCCCAGAAATGTAAAATATACGTATAATCATCCACGATCTCTACATTCTCTATTTCTTCGAACATGACAATTCCAGGCGCCCTGTTATCCACATCGGACAGAAGGTCGTAGGTAAACTTGGCATCATGGGCAGTCACCGGATCTCCTGTGTGAAACCTGGCGTCCTTTCTGAGAACTATTTTTACGTCTTTTTTATTTTTCAAAACTGTTACGGATTTAGCAAGAAGGTTGAAAAAATTTCCGGTTTTATAATCCCGCCAGATAGGCCCCTGATACACCATACCCGTTAACAGGAAGTCCGCCCCTGTGTTCAAATTCACGAAGAGCGTGGAGACATCCTGATTGATACCCACCCTGATGATATTCTTCTCTGCTGCGAAAAGATCAAGATTATCAACTGAGAGGATCAGAAGAATAACCAGTACGCTTGCAATTATTGTCCGAATTGATTTTTTCTTCATTTTAATGCCTTGCCTATGAAAGCCTCCAATTCGTTCAAAATTCAGGTATTGCCTTCCACCGCAAAATGCGCTGCAACATCCTGCATGCGTTCAGGGATAGGGATGTTTTGCGGGCATTTTTCCACGCATTCTTCGCAATCGGCACACGAATCCGCGGAAGCACCGGCCGGCTTTAAAAGTTCATTGTATAATTTTCGATAATCCGTCACCCTGCCGAAATCGTAAAACCGGTCATAGTTCATAAACATAAAATTCACAGGAATATTTACGCCGTTGGGGCATGGCATACAGTAATCACAGCCGGTACAATAAAGATCTTCCAGCCCTTTGAGCTGTTCCAGCATCTGATCGATGTCTTCCGTTTCAATCTGGGTAAGCGGTTGTATGTTGTCGGCTGTATTTACATTTTCTTCTATCATTTCCATTGTATTCATTCCTGAAAGAGCGACATGAATCGCGGGATTGGATATAACATATCTGAGTGCCAGTTCGGAAACCGTGCGGCCTTCGCGGGGTTTCAAGTGGCTGAGAAATTCAATCCGCCCTCCGCCGACCGGCCCCATGATGGCGACGCCCATGCCTTTTTGATGCGCATGATCAATGGCAGTTTCGCTCATTCTGTGCAGGAGGTTGTTCTGTACCAGCATGGAAGAGAATTCACCGGTATCAATCAAGTGCATGAGGTTTTGGGGGCTGTCATGACAGGAAAAAGATATATGGCGAATCAATCCCTCGCTTCGCGCTTGTTCCAGTGCTTTAATATATCCCTCGGGCACGGCCTTTTTTCTAAAGACTCTCCATTGCAATCCATGGATGTGATAGAAATCGATATAATCGGTGTTTAACCGCTGGAGCTGGATATCAAGCCGCTCACGCCACGCTTTGAGGTCAGTATCGATCATATTTTTCGTGGCGATATAGATCTTTTCGCGGGCGTACCCTTCAATTGCCTTACCAACAGCAATTTCACTTGTTTGATTTAAATACATCCAGGCTGTATCAATATAATTTATGCCAAGATCGAGTCCGCGCTTCAGCAAAGGGACTGCCTTTTCCAGGTCCACCTGCGTATCATCCTCTTCTCCGATGGTGGGAAGCCGCATGGCGCCAAACCCCAGTGTCGAAATCTGAATGCCCGTATTCCCAAAATTTTTATATTGCATATGGCCCTCTTTCTTTTAAGTGATAATGGACAAAACAGTTGGCTTTCAAATACCTCTATAACATATTGGGTTAAGGAATTGAAACTTTTTGGGGGCCGGCCATGTTCAAAGGTATAGACTGTTTTTCAATCTCTCAGATTCCTGACGCATCGTAATCTCAAGGGATTTTCGCTGGGCCTCAAATTCCTGTTTGTCTCCGGATGTATTTATTTTGATCATATCTCCAAATTGTAAAGTAACATTTGCAAACGGCTTTGGAAGTAAAAACCTGTCCCAGCTATTAAAATACCAAGCCCTGTCTGCAGCAACATAAAATGGGACAATCACCGCATTTGCCGCCGCAGCCAAACGAATCGTTCCGGCTTTCACTTCGCCGGCTGGTCCACGCGGTCCATCCACAATATGACCTGCAAGTCTGAATTTCTTTAAATGTTCTATCATCAATCGTAAAGCTTCACCTCCCCCTTTTGAAGATGATCCTCTGACAGGATGCCAACCGGTTCGTTGAGCAACAGCTGCAATAATATTACCGTCACGACTTTGGCTAATCATCAAACCCGGATGATAATCTTTGTATTTTTTAAAATAGTGAATAGCGGAAAAAAATTGCTGGTGATAGGTGCACATCAGTACTGTTCCGTTGTTTTTTAAATAATGTTTTAACCAGGTGTGTTCGTTTACAACTTTAATACGAAATGTTTGAGAATATGCGCGAACTAAATAATATAGACAGGATTGAGCGATTTTTGTAGCGACAAGTTGTTTGGTCATCCTCTGCATATAGATATTTCTGTTAAATTTGAAGTTGTATGAAAGAGCAACTAGCCAAAGGGCAGTTTTTAAATTTAAGAGAATTTATACCATATCGCACTTTGGAATGGAAACAGTTAGTGCTTTTGGTGGATTGTAGGTATTTTGAGAAAGGAGTCTTGATGTTTTAAGAAGGAGATGGATGGTCTCTTAAAAGCCATTAGTCTTTAGCGGTTCCAATATATGTTTTGATGTTTCACTCAAGCAGTTTTAGGTATTACCTATAGCCCATTGCCCATAGCCTTCTTTTTCCAGATCCTTTTCCGGGATAAAACGAAGAGCCGCGCTGTTGATGCAGTAACGAAGACCGGTAGGCGCCGGACCGTCCTTAAATACATGGCCCAGATGACTGTCGCCATGTTTACTTCGGACTTCAACGCGGGTCATCCACAGACTCTTGTCATTTTTTTTCACAACATTTTCCCTGATCAGTGGCCGGGTAAAACTGGGCCATCCTGTTCCTGATTTGAACTTATCCCTGGAGCTAAACAAAGGCTCACCGCTCACAATGTCCACATAGATGCCGTCCGTTTTATTATTCCAGTAGGCGTTTTTGAATGGCGGTTCCGTTCCCTCTTGACGAGTGACCTGATACTGCATAGGGGTCAGGCGTTTCTTCAGCTCCGTGTCGTTAGGAATCGTATACATCTTTTTTATTCCTTTACTATCTTCTGTCGTCATTGCCATATCGCTATTCGTATTAAATTTCAAAGAGCTTATCTCCATGCGAAACTTATCAGTCTTCCAGGCTTTTTCCAGAAATGGATCCCGGCCTGAACCGCCTCGATAGAATTTATACCGTATGGGATTCTTTTTGTAATAATCCTGATGATATTCTTCGGCGGAATAAAACTCACCCAATGGCAGTATGTCCGTCACAATGGGTTTGTTGAACTGCCCAGCTTTTTCCAGGCGTTTTTTGGATGCTTCAGCAAGGCGTTTTTGTGTCTCATCGGTATAGAAGATAGCGCTTCGGTACTGGGAACCACGGTCTACAAACTGACCGCCCATGTCTGTAGGGTCTATGTGTGTCCAATGTACATAAAGCAAATCGTTGTAACTTACTTTTGACGGGTCGTACGTTACCTTTACTGCTTCCAGGTGGCCGGTACCCCCGGCTGAAACCTGTTTATAATTTGGGTTTTTCACTTGACCGCCGGTGTAGCCGGAAAGGGCTTCAATCACGCCTTCAACTTTTTGAAAATCAGATTCTGTGCACCAAAAGCACCCGCCGGCAAATACGGCAGTTTTATTTGTTTCTGATTTTACTTGCATTGGTTTATCCATTTTAGCTTCACTCATTATCCGATTAAGACCAAAAAATAGTACGGCAGCAACTGCTATTGCTATGATCAAATAAATGTTTTTCATAATTCACCTCCATTTTTAATGTAAATTGAGATAGTCAGGCTTATAAGGAAACA
>JAFDFT010000541.1 GCA_019309685.1 Deltaproteobacteria bacterium | reverse complement strand
AATCATGTTTTATATTTATACATAATTATACGGTTATATAGTTAAGAAAAAATTTATTGCCTGCAAAGCTCTTCCCTGTTTAAAAAAGGTATTTTCCCCACTAATTTGGCAATTTCCGGATCATCTTCCAGCCAGTGCTTGAGATTTCCCATAATACTTGCTACATAGGGACTGTTTACTCCATCTTTAAGATAATAATTGACCCACAGGCCGTCTTTATGATAACCGACCAGACCTGCCTCTTCCAAAATTTTCAGATGCTTGGATGCGTTAGGCTGGGATATTTCCAGAGCAGCCCGCAGCTCACAGACACACATGGTTTTATGCTGCAACATCTTTACGATTTTAACTCGGTTCTGGTCGGAAAGCGCTTTCATGACCTTGATAAATGATTTCATTGACAACCCCTTATATGCTTTTTAGGTAATATAGTAGTTTCTTTCTAACATGTCAAGCATGTTTGACAGTTTCTTAAAAAATTAGAAAACCACTTTTTGCGAAACGTTTTAAGTTTTAAGTAATTGATAAAACAGATAATTACATTAACCTAAAACTTAACACCTAAAACCTGATGAATTCGACTTTTTACGAATTCTTCAATTTTTTGTGAAAGTTTTTTTTATTTGAGTTGTTTAACTATATAAAGAAGACGGCATGATAGCCAGGCAACTCTCAAATTAGCCAATGAATAACTTTTCCAGTGTAAATTCTGACGTTGAGTTGATCAAAGCCATCGGTAATGGAGATCATAAGGCATTCGAGCGTCTGGCAGACCGGTATAAAAATGCTCTTTTAAATTTCGTCTATCGTTATATTGGGGACATGTCTGCTGCCCAGGAAGTTACACAGGAAGTTTTCCTGAGAATATATAAGGCTGCCTATAAATTTAAGGAGATAGAAAATGCAAAGGTTTCAACATGGCTATTTAAAATAGCTTATAACCTTTCCATGAACGAGTTAAAGCGCCGGAAACGATATTTACGTTTATTAAATGATCATGCAGGTGAAAAAGAAATGGTTGATAGAACACAGGCTTTTGAATCGATTGAAAACCGGGAACTGATAGAAGCCGTCATGTCAGAATTAAGCCTGATTCCGGAAAATCAGAGAGCAGCATTGCTTCTCAGGGTAAATCAGGAGCTTTCCTATCGTGAAATCAGCGAGGTTTTAAATATTTCCGTATCAAGCGTGGAGATGTTGATCTTTAGAGCGCGCAGGCATTTGAAGCAACACATTAACAGGGGGTAACTACTCAGGTGGATAGGCTGAAGGCTGAAGACTGTTAGGAAAAAGCGCATTTAAAAGCCATGTTTGATGCAAGAATCACATTCCGCCAAAGTATGGCAATCGTGCTTTTCTGACCCCTTCAGCCTAAACAGCTTAAGCCTGACTACGTGAGTAGTTACTAACAGGGAACACAAGGAGTAAAAGTATGAAATGTCGGAATATTCGAGAGAATTTATCTGCTTATATAGATGAAGAACTCTATCCTGATCAGTCTGAGAATGTAACTCAACATCTGTTACACTGCCCTGAGTGCAGCTCGGCATTAGAGGTTTTGCAAAAAGTAGATACGGTTTTAAATAATGCACCGCTTTACAGTGTACCTGCAAAGTTTTCCGAAAAACTAATGCATGAAATAGATATAACATCTTCCTCAACCGAAAACTTAAATATTATAAACCTGATATTTGCACCGATTAAAAAATTCATTTTAAACTTTTTTACACTTATTGAGTCTCTAAAGTCTTTTAAAACAGCAACCCTGGACGAATTTAGCGATTTCCCGCCATGCTCCATGGGCTATATTTATTTCAATCTTATTGACCAGAGAAAATGAGGTTAAGCGATGCAGATTTTATATTTTACTTTGGGATGGTTTACAGCATTGATTTTAATGGCAATTGTATTAGCCGTTATTTATTCCCGATTGAAACGCACCAGACAAAAAGAGTCGAATATCAAGGGGTATCTTGACCTGATACCTGACCTGACTGAAGTGCAACGCAGCAGGCTTCAAGAAATCCGTAGCGTATTTTTACCCAAAGTATCTGATATCCGAAAAAAGCTTTATATAAAACGGTCCGAACTGGCAGATCTTTTATTTGCCGAACCGTTTGACAGGCCAGAGCTTGATAATACCGCCAAAGAGATCCTGAAGCGCCAGTCAGAACTGGAAAACGAAGTTGTTGAGCACATCCTTGAAGAAAAAGAACTCCTTTCGCCCATGCAGAAAAGAAAATTTTACGAAATCATTGTTGAGCAGTTTTCACATGGTGGACTGGGTGTTCATGATGTTAAGGGGAGAAAAACCTGAAAAATTTAGGAGGTGTGTTATGTCTGATATAAAAAATGAAAATGAAGACTCAAAATCTGCCTTTCCAACCTTTATATTTAACCGCCTTGAATTTTCCGGATCACTTGGGGATCTTGGAACTTTACTTCCCATCGCTATTGCCATGATTGTTTTAAACGGCCTTAACGTA
>JAFDFT010000540.1 GCA_019309685.1 Deltaproteobacteria bacterium | reverse complement strand
CCTCTTTTGGACAAATCCCGGACTTCAGGCAGACATAACATTCAACGCACTTATCCTCATCAATCGAACATTTTTTTCGCCCCTTCTGATCGCATCCGAACTGCAGAAAGGAACACATTTCATGCACCCATCACATTTTTTAGGAATTATACGCATTGGTCTATTCAGCAGTTATTTTAAAATTACTCCCCCATCTCCTTTAACAATGCAGTGGCCCGTGGCCGGTTAAAAATACCGCACACACACTGTTTACCCATAATTTCCGCCGCTTCTTCCGGAACGGTTTTATCTTTCTCCATCTTTTTAACCATTCTCTCTACCAGTCTCGATGAGATTAAATGATGCCCGCACATCGAAGTTATCTCCATGACTTTTTTATCGGGCAACAGCTCCGTTTTTCCAAAATATCCCAGTGAAAATTGAACTGTATGAGGAATAAGGTCAAGCTTTTTGCAGCAATCGCTAATGTCGTCAAACAAGCTGGAAACGACCACAGACTTCCCCGTGTCAGCCTCTTTCAAGGTTTTTAGATATCTGTATAATTCTTCCCTGGAATTTAAGAGCGTTGACACTTTAAAATTCGTTTTTTTAAACTTTCGAATGCCGGTGTTTTTGAGAATCCAGCTAACTCCTGATTTATGATAAATATCCCTCAACAACTTAAACATTCGCGGATGCTCTCTCATAAGGTGCTCTTCACTTTTCTTAACAATATTTTTGTGCCCGCCTAAAACCAGGACCACGAAATCTTCCCTTAAAGAATCCACACATCCTTGCCGGTGTAGAGAATGAGTCATACGTATCCCTTTGAAACTGCTGGAGTCAACCTCGAACGTACGGTTGACTCCAGCAGCGTACCATTTATCAAAACTTCATTTATATTGTGAGCCAAAAAATGAGCACGAATCTCTACCCATTCTTTTTTTCAAATTCCTTCATAAAATCCACGAGTGCATCCACAGCATCCTGCCCTGTGGCATTATAAATAGACGCCCTGCAACCTCCTACTGAACGATGGCCTTTTAAACCGCCAAGACCGTTTTTTTGTGCTTCGTCAATAAACTTTTTCTCCAGGTCTTCGCTGGGCAGGCGGAATGTAACGTTCATCAATGAACGGCTATCCGGTTCAGCCGTGGCATTATAAAAATCACTGGAATCCATAAAACCGTAAAGCGTTTCCCCTTTTTTCCGATTAATGGCATCCATTTTTTCAAGACCACCGATGGTTTCTTCCAGCCATTTCATGACAAGCTGTACCATATAAACTCCGAAGCACGGCGGTGTATTATACATTGAATTTTTAGAAGAATACGTCGAGTATTTCAGCATTGAAGGCAGATCATCCGGTACCATACTCAACATATCCTCACGGATAATTACCATGCACAATCCAGAAGGGCCTATATTTTTCTGAGCGCCCGCATAGATAAAGCCGAATTTATCCATATCCAATGGTCTGCTCATGATATCAGAAGACATGTCCGAAACAATTGGCACATTATTTGTATCCGGAAAAGACGCCCATTGGGTTCCCTTAATAGTATTGTTTGATGTAAGGTGAACGTAGGCGGCATCTTTATTAAATGAAATACCCTTAGGGATATAAGAATAGTTCTTGTCCTTAGAAGACGCGACAACATTGATCTTTTTACCCTGTATTTCAACTTCCTTAATCGCTTTGGTGGACCACGTCCCTGTATCAACATAATCTGCCGACTTGTTTCCACCCAGAAAATTCATTGGAATCATGCAAAACTGCATACTGGCGCCCCCCTGAATAAAAAGCACCTTGAACCTGTCATCCAGCTTTAACAGCCGTTTTGTTCGTTCAACAGCATCATTAATAATATCGTCAAACTGTTTGGATCTATGACTGATTTCTGTAACCGACATCCCGGAACCTTTAAAGTTTAACAGTGATTCCTGAACCTCTTCAAGTACGCTTGTAGGTAGCGCTGCCGGACCTGCATTAAAATTGTGTATTCTATTATGGCTCATCGTTTTTCCCTCCATTTATTCAAAACTTATAAAATTAATCGCAAATAATTAGACAAGAAACAATATGTAAAAATGTTTTCCAGATAATACGAATTATGTCAATCAGTATTTTCATATTTCAGTATTATCAGAAATACCTATCGTGAGAACTCACTTCATTTAGATAAAAATATACACAAGCCCAACCTGCCACATCATTTTGGGTATTATCTCATTCAACCAAACGATTTCTGGATGCCGGATCAAGTCCGGCATGACAATTTATTACAGCTTCTTGTAACGTTTCCTGTTATTCAGAGCCCCTGTCCTGTCATCCTGCATTTACTCTTTTCAATGTATTGGGAATAAAAACATACATCTTTTTATCTAGGCCATTTATCTTGATGGAAATATTGACAAACAGCGCTGTAGTGTCATAAAGTTCCCCATAAACCTTGATTAACACCTATCCCAATTTATTTTTAAAAAAAATTTATAATTGTTTCCAATTCAGA
>JAFDFT010000539.1 GCA_019309685.1 Deltaproteobacteria bacterium | reverse complement strand
AAACCTATTTGTCTATCAATCGCTACCATCTTAACCTCCTTATTTTACTGTTAATATTATTTTTTAGTCCATTGCCCGCACACTATGCTCTTTACATCGTGACATTTTAAATATCATACGTATTTGACAGATACGGTCACAAACTATTAAAAAAATTTGAAAAGATAAAAAAAGATGGATTGAATTTTAAAACAGTTTTGCTGACTTTTGGTTTGCTGCACTATTTACTATTAACCCGTTACTCGATATTATTAAACTTTACATTCTTTCTCTCATCTCATAAGGAAAACACTATTTATTGTTTCTAAGATTAAGGGGATATAAAATGGCAAGAGGTGAACAACTTGGCAGGCAATGGAAAATTCTTCAGACGTTAATTGCTTCACGGATTGGAAAATCAGCCGCTGAACTGGCTGAAGAGATACAATGTCACCCCAGAACAGTGTACAGAGACTTGGAGGCATTACAAATTGCGGGATTTCCAGTATACACGCGAAAAGAAGAAGGAAAAAAATTATGGTCGCTCATCGATACATTTAAAACACAGATTCCTATTCCGTTAAACCTGACAGAACTACTGGCGCTATATTTCAGCCGGAATATGTTAAGCGTTTTAAAAAACACCGTATTTTATGATTCATTGGTATCGCTTTTTCAAAAAGTTAAAACCACTCTGCCTCCTGATTACATAAATTATCTTGAGCAATTTGAAAAAAGCTTAATCGTCGGCCAAAAACCCTATAAACAGCATGGAGATTACCAGGAAATTATCAACGCTGTTAATCAGGCTATTGCCGATCAACACTATCTCGAAATTACCTATTATACAATGAGCAGGAATCAGAAAACCCGGCGGCGTGTTGCTCCATATAAAATGTGGTTTTTAGACGGAGCTTTTTATATAATCGGATTTTGCCGGCTCCGCAAAGAAGTGCGGTTATTCGCGTTAGACCGTATAAAGGCGTTTGATCTAACGGATGAGCCTTTTGATGTTTCGGAAAATTTCAGCGTAGAGGATTTCATGAAATCAAGTTTTGGTGTGTTTCACGGAGATCCCCAAAAAGTAAAAATTCACTTTGATCCTGATACCGCTGGATATATCAAAGAAAAAATCTGGCACGAAACTCAAAAAATTCATGATCAGAAAGATGGTTCCATTATTTTTGAAGTAGACGTGGCCGGAACAGATGAAATAAAATTTTGGATCATGCAGTGGGGATCCAGCGCAACGGTTATTGAGCCAGAACCGCTGCGGCAAAAAGTCTTGTCAGAAGCAGATGCGATGGTCAGTTGTTACACAAAAGGATCGTAAATTATAGAATGCTGCTTATTCTTATGGATAGCAGGGAATATTTATGAATGATATGAAAGAGCTTTCGCGTCTTATTGGCGGGCTTAAAGAACAGATTGACGCCTGTACACGATGCGGTATGTGCCAGTCAGTTTGTCCTGTATTTACGGAAACCGGCCGGGAATCAGATGTGGCCCGCGGCAAGTTGGCCATTTTAGACGGATTGGTTCAAGAAATTTTCAAAAACCCAAACGGGGTTTCTGAGCGTCTGGACCGATGCACTTTTTGCGGTTCATGCGCGTTTAATTGCCCTGGTGGTGTAAGTATACTTGAAATCTATATTAAAGCTCGCGCTATTATCTCAAGCTTTATCCGTCTGCCTTGGTATAAAAAAATAGTATTTAGATGGCTGCTTTCCAGTCCTGCCACGTTTAATTTTATCACAAAATCGCTTCATCCGTTTCAAAAAATATTCACCAAACCTGCCAGCCGCTTTGTTGGCACATCGTGCTCCAGAGTTTTTTCGCCAATTTTAAAACAAAGGCATTTTGTCCCCATTGCGCCATCATCTTTTCACCAAATAATACCGTCCATTGACACCCAACCCGGGACTTCAAGAATAAAAGTGGGTTTCTTTACGGGTTGCATTGTGGACAAATTTTTTCCTCATGTAGCAAAAAGTGCTTTAAATATTCTTGAGCATCATGGCATTGGTGTTTTTTTACCGGAAGGGCTTGGATGTTGTGGGATTCCGGCATTAACATCAGGAGATATGAGAACATTTAACCAACTTCTACACTTAAACCTTGAAAAACTGGATTCATCAGCATTTGATGTCTTAGTTACACCCTGTGCGACATGCACATTTACTATTAAAAAAATATGGCCCTTGCTGATTCAAAATGAAACGGAAACAATAAAACACCGCGTGAGCGAACTATCTTCTGCTACCATGGATATAAGCGAATTCCTGGTAAAGCATATCGGCCTTAAAGCCAATAAAACTCCCGATCAACAATCTACTATAGTATCCTACCATGATCCCTGCCACTTAAAAAAAACACTGGGTGTGTCTTTAGAACCTCGAATACTTTTACAGGCAAATGCCAAATATAATTTCAAGGAAATGCAAAACGCTGACCAATGCTGCGGCATGGGAGGCAGTTTTAATCTAAATCATTATGACATTTCAACCCGTATC
>JAFDFT010000110.1 GCA_019309685.1 Deltaproteobacteria bacterium | reverse complement strand
ATCCAATTAGTTGTTAAAATAGGTTTACAGCATTTCACTCGAATCCTTGAATCCTCGATCCCTCGAATCCTTATTGGATCATCAATCCTTTTGGAGATGATCCTGATTCAAATTTATTATCGATCCTCAATCGATATAAATGAGCATTCATCAGGACCGCAATATTCGCCGATATACTCGGATTCAGGTCTATACAGTACAGCTTTTGGAGCGGCTTCAGCAAACTGTTCTTCAAGAACGTGGGCGCACCATCCTGATATTCTTGAAATAGCAAATACAGGAGTAAAGAGATCTAAGGGGATTCCCATGGAATAGAAAAGTGAAGCGCTGTAGAAATCAACATTGACGAAAATATCCATGCTCTTGTGCTTTTTAAAGGCTTCTTTCCCTTTTTTTTCTAAAAGAGTGGAAATTTCGTACCATTTTGTTTCCCCGGTTTTTTCACCCACCTTTTTTGACATGGGTGCCAGAATGAGCGCCCTGGGGTCGTCCACCTTATACACAGCATGACCCAATCCCATTATTTTATTCCCGGCTTTCAGCTCTTTGGTAATATACCCCTCCACATTTTCCGGAGAACCGATTTGAATGAGCATTTTCATAACCCGTGTATTGGCTCCACCGTGGAGTGCGCCTGACAGCGAACCAATCGCAGCAGTAATAGACGCATACATATGCGCCGTAGTAGACGCGACCTGCCGTGCTGAAAATGTAGAAGCATTAAAGGAATGCTCCGCGTGAAGGACAAGGCACACATCAAAAAATCTCGCGGTTTCTTCATCCGGGGGATCGCCCGTCATCATATACAGGAAGTTAGCCGCATGATTGAGACTGGGGTCCGGATCAATGGGCGTTTTGCCATTTCTTATTTGCTCCCACGCGGCGACAATGGTTGGAAGTTTGGCAATCAGCTTTATCGCAGTCTGTATGGCCGTTTCTTTTGTTGTATTTTGAATATGAGGATCATGATGTGCCAGCATGGGTACCGCGCATTGGAGTATATCCATGGGCAAGGAAGTTTCAGGTCTGGTTTGAAGCGCTTGAAGGATTTCCTGTGGAAGATTCCTTTCTTCGGACAGCTTAGTACGAAACGATTTCAACTCACTCTGATCGGGCAGTCTCTCATATAGCAAAAGGTACACAACTTCTTCAAACGTCGCTTCCGGGGCAAGATCTTTTGCACAATAACCCCTGTATACCAGCTTCCCTTTTGCGCCATCGACATTACTGATTTTGGTACTCGCTACTTTTACTCCCCGCAAGCCTGTATTTATGACTGATTCATTCTGGTCCATATCTTCTCCCTCACGCTAAATCGGTAATCGTCTGTCCTCTCAATGCCAGACAAAGTATAAAGCTGTTAAAGATATATAGATTTACTAAGCGATACGCTGTTAGCGGGATTTTTTATAAGTTTATCCACATATCCGCTTCACTCCCGCAGGTGCTGCATGTCGCGATCCCTTTTACTTTATTGTCTTTGGGTTCATTCGAAGGTGAAGCCTCGGGTTTTTCTTCGGTGCTGACAAAAGAGCATGAAAATTCCATTTCAGACTCATTGCCGCAGTTTTTGCATTCACAGACTTGTTTTACGGTTTTTGTTTCCATAGTATTCTCCTTTATATTGATACCTCAAATGAGCATAAATAAAATGACAAACTTTTACTAATTACATAGGAATTAGGGTATAGCTCGGTTTATTCATTTTTATGTCATCATTGTTAATGATACCATCAAAATATTAGTTGAACGGTTAAAACAGCATTTTTTCAGGCGGTCTTCTCTCAGGAACATATTCATGTGGAGTTTTGTCTTCATTCCAGTCTGTTGAGACATAAAGATTGCAATAGCAGCTCCCGTATTCTTTGACATCCGACTCTCTGTATACACAGGGACAGATAATATCTTTATCATTATCCCTTTCACCCGAAGATAACCTGCATGGACATACCATGTATCCATACCGTTCTTTGTTTTCTATAAGCCCTTTGAGCAGTTCAAAAACCATTTCCTTGTCTTTATTAAAAAAATATCCTTTAGGTTCCTGGATCTTTTTTAGATTTTTGTAAAGTTCTTCAACATCCATTACAGTCCCAGCGCCTCCTTGATTTCATTTTCCTTGTATCCGACAATAACTTTATCGCCTATGACGATTGTGGGGAAGGATAATTTTGGATTCAGTATTTTAATATTTTCAAGAATTTCTTTTTGTTGATCCCTATCAAGCAAATCCACATCAACGCAATCATAATTTACTGAATATTTTTCCAAAAACTTTTTAGTGGATTTGCAATGGCCGCAGGTGCTGAGTGTAAATATTTGGACATTTTGATCATTCATTTTACAAGTATCCTTTCATTAGCAGAAATATGTTTCAATTATGATATATGATTTGCAGCAAATTGATCTTAAAGAAAGGTTATCCCGCAAATCTATATATAACGGCTTATCTTGCTTGCAACTAAATATGATCCTCTCAAGATTCATGCCAACTTGAAACCGGCAATGATATATAAATAATATATCATTATTAAATGTATATTTAAATAGTGGGACCTTTGCAAAACACTACTTTTTGCCCAATTTTTATTTATCCGATGAGCGGGATCTTCGCTACACTTCGACAAGCGCAATCCCGCTTTAGCGGGCTTAATCCTCAAAATGTTTAATATATTCATGTGGTTAATCCGTAAAAGTTCGGTGGCGGATTAAAATTATTACCTTCCTTGACCTTGAATTCCGGTTAAATATAGAAGCTGATTTAACAGGGCGGGTAAAAATTAGCATTTTTCAAAGGCCTCATAATTATTCCAACTACCGCATCCTATGTTAAACAAGTTAAAAAAAATTAGAAAGAATATCTATTTCCTGTAAAGGATAGGTGCTGATAAGGAATAACATGATACAGAATTGTATCTAAATGTATTAAAAAAGCCGCCATCGAAATGGATTGTAAAAAACCGCGTAAAATTAACTTGACTCCTGCCGAAAAAGACACATCTTTTTAGAACTGGTTTAATTAAATTAACCAGGTTTTTCATCTTTACTAACGTCTGTATTATTAATAAATTAAAATAGTTAATTTTGATGTAAAATTTTATTAAAATCGCCTTTTTTATATGGAAAAGCTTTACGAGGCTGCTTTAATTAACGATATCGAAGTGATACAATGTGGCATAAATTTTGCTAATTAACATATACAGAAAAGTATAGGTTTGCTGAAGCAGAATTCTTCAAAAAAGGATGGTGATCGATGATGCAATTAAATGAAATAAAAGGAGATAGAGACCTGTTAAATTCAATAGATTGGGAAATGACGCCTGAAGAGGCGGTCAGGCTTTACCTTGAGTGGGGAAACAACTGGGCACGCGGTAACTACGTCATTCGATCTAAAAATGATGTGTCTCATTATTTTGTTGTGAATACATGGGGAGCTAAGCCCATTATCTATTTCATCCGAAGAAATTCTGATGAAGCGGTTGAATTGGCCGAAATTACAATGCCCGAAAGGTTGAAAGAGCGCTTTCTGGAATCCATCGGTCACAATAAGGGCGTATATTCCATAGAAGGGGAAGTAAGGGAGTGGCTGCAAAAAGAACTTTATGATGCGTAATGGCTTCGTAATCCGCCGATGGCGGGACTGCGTTGCGTAAATTCCTCGCCCTGTTAAATTCTCGCTTGGCGAGACGGCGGAGCCGATTTAACAGGGCAAGCCATTGCGGCGTACTAAAAGTACGCGACTTTCAAAATTCACGAAAGTAGTATTCCTCTGGATTTACGTCGCCTTGATCTTGGGTTTTTTACTATGCCATTTATTTTTATTTACATGTACCATCAGTTTTTAATTGTTACAGAAGCATTAACAAATAACCTTTAGAAAAAGGGAGATACATATGGGAGACGAGATTAAGAAGGATAAAAAAGATATAGCTGCAAAGGACCTTACAACCTGTGAAGCTACCGCTCAAATGCTGGATAAATCGCGTAAGGACGGTATTGAGATAGCTCCTTATCGTGCGGCTAGTATGAAACCATGCCCTATAGGGGCTGATTCTGCCTGTTGCAAACATTGTTTTATGGGGCCCTGTCGATTGAATTCAAAGGATCCATACGGCAAAGTGGGAGTTTGCGGTGCTACGATTGACACGATTATGGCACGAAATTTTGGACGTATGGTGGCTGCAGGAACAGCAGCGCATACGGATCATGGAATGGGTATGCTTGACCTCTTTCGCGAGGTGGTGAAAGGAAACATCAGTGATTATAGAATCAAAGACACTGAGAAATTACAATCAGTAGCAAAATCAATTGGCATTGAGGTGGAAGGGAGATCCATCGAAGATATCGCAATGGATCTGTATGATGAGCTTGAAAGAACCTACACGCAAGTAGACGGTGAAATTCCATTTGCCAAACGTGTTCCGGAAAAGACACTGGAGACTTGGAGAAAACTCGGCATTGTTCCCAGGGGCGCTATGCGTGAGATAATGGAGATGATGCACCGAACCGCTATGGGAGTGGATCAGCATTACGAAAATATCACAAAACAGGCGAGCCGAACTGCCTTGTCCGATGGATGGGGGGGATCCATGGTGTCCACGGAAATATCAGATATCCTCTTCGGCACACCTTCACCTGTGGCTGTAGAAGTAAACATGGGAGTGTTGAAAGAAAACCAGGTTAATATCATCATTCATGGTCATGAACCGAACCTGTTTGAATCCATGATATCATCTGTTAATGAGCCTACGTTTGTCCAGGCCGCCAAAGATGCCGGTGCGGAGGGTATCAATCTTGTAGGGATGTGTTGTTCAGGATTGGAAATGATGTCCCGTCACGGGATTCCTCATGCAGGCAATTTTTCATCTACAGAGGCGATCCTTGTTACAGGAGCAGTAGATGCAATGGCAGTTGACATTCAGTGTATTCAGCAAGGGCTTTCAAAGGTTGCTGAATGTTATGATACACCTTTTATCACAACCAATCCCAGGTGCAAAATCGAAGGGGCCTTGCATATTGAATTCAACGAGCACGATCCCAAAGACTGTACGGATGAGATTGTGATCAAAGCAATATCCAGATTTAAAAACAGAAGTACACCTGTTGAAATACCAAAAATTGTTAATACTGGAGTTCATGGTTTTTCACACGAATATATTAACTACATGCTTGGCGGAAGCTTCCGGGCAAGCTACACACCGCTGAACGATAATATTATTAACGGAAGAATCCGCGGCGTTGCTGGAGTTGTCGGGTGTACAAACCCGCGGGTAAAGCAGGACTATGTACATGTTGAACTGGTAAAAGAGCTCATCAGAAACGATGTTTTAGTTCTTCAGACCGGTTGTTCCCAAATAGCTTTGGCCAAGGCTGGATTGACGACTCCGGAGGCTGCGGTGCTTGCCGGGCCGGGGTTGAGAGAAGTATGCGAGACAGTCGGTATGCCGCCGGTGCTTGGGTTGGGAGCTTGCATTGATAACAGCCGAATCCTTATTGCCGCATCCGCAATGGTAAAAGAGGGAGGGCTGGGGGAAAGCATTGCCGATCTTCCTGTGGCAGGGGCCGCGCCTGAGTTTATGAGTGAAAAGGCAATCGCCATTGGGCAGTACTTTGTCGCATCAGGTGTTTTTACCGTATTTGGTGTAACCTTTCCCATTGTTGAGGATACAAAGTTTCATAAACTCCTGTTTGAAGGATTGGAGCAACAGGGTCTCGGGAAGTGGGGATTTACGCCCGATCCGCTTGAGATGGCACGGATGATGATTGCGCATATCGATAAAAAGAGGGCGGCTCTCGGTATTGATAAGGCCAGGGATCGTTCGCTGGTGGATATGGCGGCGAGGAGGGAGCTGGACGCCGCATAGTTTTCAACCCGAAATGGCCCTTTTTGTCCAATTTCGATGTCAGGTGGAACATCCGCCTTTGGCGGGCTCAAATTTTAATCCTCGAAATACTTGAAATATTCTTGTGGTTAATCCGCTTGAGGCGGATCGCCTTCCTTGAACTTGAACAAAAATTACTTATTTCGGGATTGAAAACACTTTTAAGAGCCCATCTTTTCAGCCTGAACTAATGAATGGACATTGATTAAGTTAACAAAGCATAAGGGGCGGCCTCTCATCATCTCATCAGCCGCCCCTTATTTTTAGCGATGTAAAGAAAGGGTTTGAGCTTATTTTCGGTTTGCAGGAAAGATAGAAGAATGTTTCGATAATAACAATTTTCTCAAGGCCTTCTCCAAACTGGAAGTTAAATATATAAGGGGGCCGAGGTGACGGGTAACGAGTGAATAGTAAATGGTTACAAGTAAATAGAAAATAATTAGATGCTTAATAAAGGCAAAAGACAAAATCACTTGAACCCCCGAATCCTTGAATCTTAGAACCCTATTCTTCAGCTAAATAGGAGAAGAATCAATCTTTTCAATGTAAATTTTCTTTTTGGCCAAGAGAGGCCTTATGCAAGAATATGAAGAAATAAGAAAAAATCGGGAAGAAGCAGGTTATGTGCCGCGGACAAAGCATTTTGATCCGGACGGATGGGCGAAGTACACAAACCGACTCTTTTTAGAGTCGAGTCCTTATTTGCTGCAGCACGCTCATAATCCTGTGGACTGGTATCCATGGGGGGATGAAGCATTTGCGGAGGCAAAAAAGTTAAACCGGCCTGTGTTTGTCAGTTTCGGATATTCAACGTGCCACTGGTGTCACGTGATGGAGGAAGAATCTTTTGAAGACAAGGAGATTGCCAAATACCTCAACGAGAATTACATCTCCATTAAAGTAGATCGGGAGGAACGACCGGACATTGACACCATTTATATGAGCGCGGTTCAGGCGATTACCGGAAGCGGGGGGTGGCCGTTAAATGTCTGGCTGACACCTGAACGAAAGCCATTCTACGGGGGCACTTATTTTCCGGCAAGAGATGGTGATAGGGGAGCGGTTACAGGATTTCTTACGGTTTTAAAGAAACTAAAAGAGGTGTATGATTCAAAGAGGGATCAGATTGCCGAAACGAGCCTTCAGCTGACAGGGATAATTCAAAAAACACTAAAACCGGTGAGCGGAAAGACTATGCCCGGTGCTGAGTTGATTCATCAGGCTGCTGAGTATTACAAAAAAGATTTTGATCCCGTTTACGGTGGAATGAAAGGTGCGCCGAAATTTCCTTCCAGTCTGCCCATCCGATTGCTGTTGCGATATCATAGAAGGTCACAGGATGAAGATGCGCTCAACATGGCTTCGATTACTCTTCAAAAAATGGCAGATGGAGGCATGTATGATCATGTGGGAGGCGGTTTTCATCGATATTCAACGGACGAT
>JAFDFT010000538.1 GCA_019309685.1 Deltaproteobacteria bacterium | reverse complement strand
GCACAGGTCTCCACGTCCGGATATTTTTCAATGATGCTTTCCACTTCAAACGACGAGATATTCTCACCACGCCGTCGCATAGAGTCACTGGCCCGGTCGATAAAGTAGAGATTATTACTTTCATCAGCATAAAAAAGGTCTCCTGAACGTATCCAGCCATTTTTGACTTTCTTTTCAGAAGCTTCAGGATTGTTATAGTATTCGACCTTGCTGGTTGCTTGATCTTCAACTTTGTTAATTAATTCCCCGATTTCACCCTGGGGCACTTCATTATTGTTTTCATCCACCAGCTTCCATTCACCGCGCAGGACCTGTCCAACCGATCCGATAGGGGCGTTGCCCAAATTCATGATCATTACTCCGCCGCCGTCAACAGCTCCGTATGCTTCAAATATTTTCAAATCAAACCTTTTTTCAAAGGCTTCCCAAATATTGGCAGGACAGGCTGCTGACAATATCATACGCACAGGGTTGTCTGCATCGTTGGTTTTTTCCGGTTGTTTCATGAGAATGGGCATTAAAGCTCCGATACCATTAAACTGTGTTGCGCCATACCGCCTGATCGCGTCCCAGAAACCAGACGCTGAAAACTTTTTCTCCAGCCCGAAGGGAACACCTGCAGCCATGGAAAAGGAGGCTGTCAGCAGCAAAGCGTTGGCATGAAACAACGGCAGGGCCGTAAAAAGTACTTCATCCGGCTGCACCAGCATACTGGACAATAGTATCAATCCCTCGGTGTTTCCTGATTTATTTCTGTTAACAACACCTTTGGGAAAACCAGTTGTACCTGATGTATACATCAGGTAAGCAATGGCTTCCGGATCTGGTTCGTGATTCGGTTTTTCAGGAGATGCCTGAAGAAGTACATCAAAATCCAGTGTGCCGTCAGAAAGTGCCGCATCTGAGGAACGATGAATAAAAATCTTCTTAATATCTCCCAGCTCAGTTCCCAGTTCCTTGATTTTTGGAAACAGTTCTTCATCAACTACCAAAAACTTCACATCGGAATTCTTAAAGATAAAACTGAGGCCTTCACCCTTTAATGCAGTATTCACAGGAACAGAATAAAAACCGCCTCTTGGCAATCCATAAAACAGGTCATAATATTCCGGACAATTGTACATCAGGATTGCCAGGCCGTCCCCTGGTTTTGCTCCCTGATCTGCCAGGCCATTCGCAATTCGGCAGGTATTGCGCTCAAAATCAGCAAAGCTGATTTTTCTGTCTCCAAAGAGAATGTAGGGCTTGTCTCCCTGGACTTTGCCCTGCTGCTCAATCAGATCAGAATAGGTCTTGATTGTAGATGGGTCTAAATGGGTTTTGATTGTAGATACGTCTATCATTTTGATCTCCTTTAGAATTGATGTGGAGGTTCAGGTGTTCCCCAATCCAGGTATAGGAAAAAATGTTTAAATTCAATTAAATTATCAATCACAATGTAGAAGGGGTCACCCGTTACTATTCCCCGGCATTTTCTCTTTCCTGCAGCAGTCTCCATTGTACTTTCCCGGATCCGGACTTGGGCAGTTCATCAATAAATTCAATAATCCGAGGATATTTATAAGCAGCCATCCGTTCTTTACACCAGTCGATAATGTCCTGGGCCATATCTTTTTTATTTACATTCTCTTTGAGCACTACAAATGCTTTGACGGTTTCTCCGCGATGAGCATCTGCTGAGGCGATTACACATGCTTCCTGTATGTCGGGATGGCTGTACATCATTGATTCTATCTCAGCAGGCCAGACCTTGAAGCCCGCCGCGTTGATCATGCGTTTCAATCGGTCAACAATAAAGAAGTATCCCTCATCATCATAGTAGCCCAAATCCCCTGTACGGAAGAACGTTTTATCTCCTATCTCAACGAAACACTCATCAGTGGCTTTTGGGTTGTTCCAGTAACCGGTAGTTATCTGCGGACCGCGGACGACAATTTCACCTGTCTGATCAGGCCCCAGAGGCTCCAATGTGTTTGGGTCTACCACGAGTGACTCGGTGTTGCAGATGGGGATGCCGAGACATTGACGTTTTGGGCGTGACGCATGATTGCTGTGTGTCGGAGACGATGATTCGGTGAGGCCGTAACCTTCGACATAGGAAAGCCCGCTGAGTTCGTAGAGCCTTTTGGCCACTGCTTCCGGCATGGCCGCTCCGCCACCGCCTATATATCGCAGGCTTTTCAGACTGTCATCTTTTAGGTTCGGGCTGGCAAAGAGATCTATAATCATTGTAGGGATATTGGTCCAGTTGGTTACCTGGTATTTTTCGATCATTGTAAGCGCCAGCTCTCGATCCCATCGGGTCATAACGACAAGCTCGGCACCGGTAAAAATTGACGCATTCATCAATAACTGCATTCCTGTGACATGGAAGAAAGGTACCACGCCAAGTAAAACCTCCTCACTTGTAGCACCCTGCCAGAAATACGGAAAGACTGTGTTTACCATCGGCGTTTCATGCGTGTGCATGCAGCCTTTTGGAATTCCTGTTGTTCCCGAGGT
>JAFDFT010000537.1 GCA_019309685.1 Deltaproteobacteria bacterium | reverse complement strand
AATAAATGCCTGACCGCCAAATCCCGGATTAACGCTCATAATCAGCACAAATTCAATATCTTCTAAAATCCACTCAATAGAAGAAAGCGGAGTGGATGGATTTAATGCTACACCCGGGACTGCACCGCAGCTTTTAATAAATTGAATCGTTCTGTTCAAATGCGGGCATGCCTCAACGTGTACAGAAATATAACCCGCTCCAGCTTCCGCAAACGCGGGTATATATTTATCCGGGTTTGCGATCATCAAATGAACGTCAATGGGAAGTTTTGTCACTTTTCTGACAGCCTCTACAACCAGTGGACCGATAGTGATATTCGGCACATAATGCCCATCCATGACATCCACATGAATCCAATCGGCTCCTGCTTTTTCTACTTTTTCTATTTCATCCCCTAATATCGCGAAATCAGAGGAAAGAATTGACGGCGCAATTAATTTCATTTTATTTCTCCATTGTAAAAACAATAAATATACTTAAAGCCTAAAACTTAAGCTACTTTCTCTACTATTAAATATTCGCTATTTAATCGTCACCATTCACTATTTACAGTCCTCGATTTTCTTCAATCGCACAGCAAAAAATCCATCCATATTGTGTTTATGAGGATACGTTTTAAAAAATCCATCTTCATGTATCAGTGAAACGGCTTTACCATGTAACTGGCCGCTATTTTTGTCAATAGCAAAGTCTGGATGATTATTCAAAAACTCTTTTACCACACCTTCATTTTCCTCAGGCTCCATACTGCATACGGTGTAAACAAGAACGCCTGACGGTTTTAAAAGTCGGACAACATTATTTAACAACTCTATTTGCTTTTTCTGATAATGCGTGAAATTTTGTTTATTGATGTTCCATTTTGCATCCGGATTTCTCCTCAAAACACCCAAACCTGTACAGGGTGCATCTAAAAGAATTCGGTCAAACTCACCAAACTGTTCTTTTCTTATCTGTTCTGTAATATCAATATCCATAGAATTGACATTTTTAACGCCAAGTCTATCCATTTCCATTTCAAGTCTGCCCAGCTTTTTTTTATCCATATCTACAGCAATAATTTTTCCCTTATTCTCCATGAGTTGAGCAATATGACCTGTTTTCCCGCCTAACCCAGCGCATGAATCTAAAATCATTTCTCCGGGTTTTGGATCAAGAAGCAGTGTTACCAATTGAGCCGCTTCATCCTGTACCTGAAACCAGCCATTTGCAAATGAATCAATTTCAGAAATCGGTTTTTTGGGTTTTGAAAACCACAAACCGCAATGGCTATATTGAGTACGACCCATTTTATCCACATCATTTTTAAGCGAAAGCTCCAGTTTTTCTGTGTCAGATCTGAGCGTGTTTACTCTCACCGATATATCAGGGATAAGGTTTATTGAATCACAGAGCGCTTCTGTTTCTTCAATGCCAAAACGTTGAACCCATCGCTTCATTAACCATTCCGGCATGGATTTTTTAAAACAGATATTTCCAATCGGATCTTTGTCCTTATCCGGATAAATGACATGGTCATATTCTCTTGATGTTCGTCTAAGCACGGCATTCACATAACCGGCAGCCCAGGGAAACCCGGAAGCTTTTGCCATTTCTACAGCAGAATGAACAGCGGCGGCATCCGGTATCCTGCTTAAATAGATTATCTGATAAACACCCATCCTTAAGATATTTTTAATGCTGGGATTTATCTTATTTATTTTTCTTTTAGAAAAATAATTAATGATATAATCAAGTTTTCCCTGCCATCTCAATACCCCAAACACAATCGCATTTATTAATGACCGGTCCCTTTTTGAAATTAGCGCGCCAGTTTTATAAAACTCATCAAGTATGGTATCGAGCATTCCGCCTTGATTATTGATTCTTTCAAGTATACTTAACGCCATATGCCTTGAATCTTTTGTCATTTAATTTTCAGGACCTAAAGAAATAAGAAAGGAAAGTTCCGAGAGGTTATAAATCAATTATCAGTTAATAAATTAGATAGTTAATCACAATTGTTTTAACGATCACATCAACTTTAAAATTTGTGTAAAAAATCGAAAGCCTAATTGAATACACTGGCATGAGGAATCGAATGCCCTTTTAGGTACTCTTCAATACTTAATCGTTTACCTGATGCACTCTGAAGTTCTAAAATAGATAACGTACCATTTCCTGTCGCCACACGTATCTCATTTTGAAATCCTTTTACAACAGTTCCCGCAGTTTCATCACAGTCTGCTGCCAAAACATGTACTTTAAAAATTTTTATACGGTTTTTTTTATAAAATGTAAAAGCACCTGGCCAAGGAGTCATCCCCCTTATAAAGGCCTCAATATCTTCCGAGGATTTTGTCCAATCAATCCGTCCATCACTTTTTTTCAGCAAAGGCGCGTAGGTGGCACATTCATGATTTTGCGAAACAGATGTTATGGTATTATTCACAATGCCTTCTATCGTATTTATTAGCAGTTCCGAGCCAAAATCAGCCAATCGGTCATGCAGGGTTTCAGACGTGTC
>JAFDFT010000536.1 GCA_019309685.1 Deltaproteobacteria bacterium | reverse complement strand
AAAAAAGATACTGTACTGTCAGATTCAGCTTACGTTCTTCAGCATCATCCAATGCAGAATCTTGTGGTCATTGATATACATCATCAGAAAACAGATTTGGATATCCTCGTTGAAGCTGGGAATTTAACGCAAAAAGAACTTCGCAGCAGCTCTATGTTTGAAAATGTTGGCATGGAAACATTTGAAGATCTGGTCCCTGATATGATGATGCATGTTTCCGAAAACCTGCCTGTATTATTCTCTGAAAAAGATCTCATAGAAAAAATTGAACCCTTGTTAACTTCAGAAAACATAAAGAAGAAACTTAAAGAAACTTACATCGGACTTCAGGACATAAACAGTATCGGACTGGCTGAGATGCTTTCAAAGGATCCACTTGGTTTTAGTGATACTATTTTGGCGAAGCTGTTATATCTTTCCCCGTCGGAAAATGCCGATTTTTACAATGGACATCTCATCTCCCGTGATGGCAAGCATCTAATGATAGTTGCAGAACCCGCAACATCCGGAACAAACACTGACTTTGCCAGAAAAGCAACAGCACTGATAGATGAAATTTCTGATAAATTAAACAATACATATCAAGAAAAAGGGTTTGTCTTTACCGTTGACCACATCGGTTCATACAGGTACGCCCTGGACAATGAGACCATAGCGAAAAAAGATACAAAAAGAGCCATTCTTTTCGCGACACTGGGTATTGCCTTGATGCTTATCTTCGTATTTCCCAGACCTCTCATGGGATTATTTTCATTCTTGCCCGCCATTGCCGGGACAATCACGTCCTTTTTTATCTATTCATTGTTTCATGATAAAATATCGATGCTCGCGCTTGGCTTTGGAGGCGCGATCATATCTATCACGGTTGATCATGGTATTGCGTATTTACTGTTTCTGGACCGCAAGCAGGAAACCCGTGGGAAAGAAGCTGCCAGAGAAGTTTGGTCTGTTGGGCTTTTGGCAACGCTTACAACCGCGTTTGCTTTTTTCTCACTCTTAATCAGCGGTTTTCCGGTTCTAGAGCAAGTAGGACAGTTCGCGGCGTTTGGAATCCTGTTTTCATTTATCTTTGTTCACACCATATTTCCGAGGATCTTTCCAAACATCCCTCCAGCCAAACGTGAAAAGCCTTTTATCATCAAAAATTTTGTGAACAAACTCGCCCTCTTTTCCACAAAATCCAAACTTATCTCGGCTGCGATATTTTTCTTAGGAATGCTTGTATTCGCGAAACCCGTTTTTCATGTGGATCTTTCCTCATTAAACACCATTAGCGCTGACACATCTAAATCTGAAAAACATATCAGAAAAACATGGGGAAATGTATCGGATAGAATCTTTTTGGTTTCCGAAGCACAAAATATTGAAGAGCTGCGAGCAACTGGCGATAAAATTGCCGCTCATATGGAAAAGGATATTTCTTCTGAAATCCTTTCTCCTTCTTTTGCAACATCCATGATCTTCCCGGGAATAGAAAGGTCTCATCAGAATTTTACAGCGTGGAAAAACTTCTGGACTCGAAAAAGTAAAGCAAACTTAAAAGCCATAATTCAAAACAATGCGCTTGAAATTGGTTTTTCAACATCGGCATTTGATCCTTTTTTTAGTCAAATAAACGCGGAAAGTTTCAATATTACACCGTTGCCTGAAAAGTTTTACAAATTTTTTAGCATCCAAAAAAAGCTCTCATTAAATAATAAAAGTCCACTGTATCGTCAATTTTATACACTATCACCAGGAAAATACTATCATGCAGAAACTTTCTTTACCAAATATTTAGCCGCAGGAAACGTTAAGATTTTTGATCCCAATCACTTTACTCAAAAATTAGGAGAAAATCTCACCTCTACTTTTATTAGAATGTTTTTAATCATTTCAATTAGTTTAACCCTTTTTCTTATTCTGTTTTTTGCCGATTTGAAACTAACCATCACCGCATTAATGCCTGTAATATTTGCTTTTATTTGTACACTTGGCACCATGAAAATCTTATCACGGCCCATTGATATCCCAGGTCTCATGCTATCCATTGTGGTGCTGGGTATGGGCATTGATTATTCACTGTATTTTGTTCGCTCTCACCAACGGTATTTAAATGAAAGACACAGTTCTTTTGCAATTATCAGAACAGCCGTTTTTCTTGCTTCCATGTCTACAATGATCGGATTTGGCGTGATGTGTTTTGCAAATCATTCGCTTTTAAAAAGCGCGGGTATGACATCTTTTTTTGGCATCTTCTATTCTTTGATCGGTGCTTTTTTTATTCTACCCTTTACACTCAATCGGCTCTTTAATTTTGACAAGAAGCACACAAGAAACGTAAACTTTTCGTTTGGACCAACTTCCCGTAATGTTATGAAATATTACAGGCACATGGAAGGGCTGGTTCGAATTTACGCGCGCATGAAATTAAAGCTTGACCCCATGTATAAAGAACTGGGTAATCTATTAACATCACCAAAGCATTTTATCGACATTGGATGCGGATATGGTGTTACCGCGATATGGATACTTGA
>JAFDFT010000109.1 GCA_019309685.1 Deltaproteobacteria bacterium | reverse complement strand
ATGAAAGAAATTAAACATTATTTCCACAAGGGCGTAGAAGCGCGAAAGGGGATTGAAAAATAATTAGTCCCCATCCATAAATTGCTATTTTGCCCGATTTCTTCGTCAGGTGGAACATCCGCCTTTGGCGGGCTCAAATTTCAATCCTCGAAACACTCAATTCAATGTATTCCTCCGGTTAATCCGCCTGAGGCGGATCGCCTTCCTTGAATTCGAACAAAATATCTAATTTCTAGACAGACACTGAGTAATTCTATTTTTTAATTTCTTTTAAAAGTTTTACCGCTTCTTCAAACTTCTTGTTGATTGATAAAGTTAAGTCGGCCGCTTCTTTTAAAAACAGAGAAACGTTTTCATCGATATTATCTTTTATCTCATTCGCCCACTTATTGTAATTTTGCGCGTGCTCATGATTGTGCTTTATCCAATGTTCAAGTATCTTAACAGTTTTTCCATGCAACGTTAAACTGCTTGCACCTTCATGATGATGATCATGGCTCATTTCTTTTACCTATTTTTTCAACATATTTACTCTTTAGTTTCCAAGCCACAAATGAGATATTTTTAGCAATATCAAGGAAGTCAAGGAATTGCGCGGAGGCGTACTCGGTTGTACGTCGCACATGCAATTCCAAAGACTGACACAGTGATTGCGGAATAGAGCCATTTATGGATTGAAACTCATTAAGTATAGATCGTATTATACGGAATCGGTGGATATCTCCAAACTCCGGGATTTGGAAGAATATGTTCTCCACCAATACTTAACCAGGACAAATCTGGTTTAAGATCCCTTAACTTCCCATCATCAGGACTCCGTGAACAATTCGTACAAACATATGTCGCTTGAAAAATGCAAACATATTTATTTTCTTTTCTTGCAACGACGTAGTGCTTTTTTAGAGTTTGCGGTGCGATCTTATTCTCCGTTGCTATTGTTTTCATTTCCTTCTCACTAAGTGCCATTAGCACTGCCCTGGAAACACCTCTTTCAGAAATTCGCAGCAATGCTCTTGACTCACTGCTGCCGGCATATACAGTAGCTATACCGGGTACTCGTTGAAGATATTGAGCCGATACAATAGCCGCAGTCCTCCTGCCCCCTGCCGTATCGGGAAGTCCATAATATTCGAAAAATTTTTTCTGGACATTTTCAGCGTATTTTTCGCCTCTCTCGTAAAGGTATACGTCTTTGGGTATATATCTAAGGCTTCGTGCAAGATCCTCCGCCGCTTCTGCAATAGGCCAGTCAATCCGAACGTGATAATGTGTAAGGCTGTAACGGTTTGTTTTTTTGCTGGCCGGATCTCTCTGGATAAGGAGGGCGTAGTCTACGGGCAATAACGTTTTTAAAAAACTATAAAAATTAACCGACTCAAGATATTTCTGTGTCCGGTCGTATTTGCTCGATAGCGAAAGTGTTTCGGAACGCAATAGATTTGTCTTTGTGGTTTTGTTTGCGTCGAAAAATCTTATATATTTCTTATGGGCTGCAGGTATTGTATCTTCAAGGAATATAAGCAAAAATGCATTCTGAGACTCGTATTCTTGATCCGGTATGCGCGCTCGAGGTTTTAGCTCTCTTTTTTCAACAAAAGGATAATTTATTTTCCTGCTGACAAAATTTCTATAGGAGTCGATTAGCGCGTTCTGGATAAGGAATTGGTCAAGTTCATCCCTTAACAGTTCATAATACGTCCGCCTTAATCTGTTTTCTAAGCTAAGTTCTTCTCTAACATTCCAAGATGCCAATTTAATTCCTGTCTAAAAATTAGATGCTTTTTTATAATAATAGTCGATAATAACAATTTAAGACCAATATATCATATTTTGTTAAATTTTGTAATTCCTTTTTTTATTATGTATAACTTTATTTATATTTCGGTTCTACACGTTCCTGTTCATTTAAATCTTTCTATCCACCGGCTTATAGTTTCTCGATACCAATACGCCAATACGGCAAGGATAACGCAACCACCGAGTGCGAGGATAAAGAAACCATACATCTCATCATAAAGAAATTCACCCTTCAAACTTAACATGAAGGTGCCAGGCATTCTCCCGATAGAAGCAAGGATAATAAATACCTTAAAAGGGATAGCACTAATACCAAGGAAAAGACATAGGTAGTCTTTGGGAAATCCTGGAAAAACAAATAAAAGAAAGATAATAATAATCCCTTGCCGCCGAATTACTTTATCAAAGCTTTCAAGCTTATCTGATGGAATCAGCCTACGGATATATCTTTTCCCAAAAAAACGACCGATAGCGAAATTCATCACCGAACCAATTGTTAGCCCCACGCTTGAATAGAAGAATCCTTTCTTTGCACCAAAGAGATATCCTCCGATAAAACTCGTAACCTCCCCAGGAATCGGCGCAAAAACCACCTGCAATATTTGAGTGAAAATGAATACAACAGGCGCATGAGGCCCGAATGAGGTAATAAATATTTTTATATTTTCCCTATCAGAAAGAAGATTATAAAACCGGATGAGGTTTTCAATGAAAGGTATTTTAAATAGATATAGAATTAAAATAAAAATACAAATGATTAAAATTCTAATTAGATTTTTTTTATTATTTGTGTTGTTTAATGGCATTCGTTATTTATCAGATAGAGCTGCAACACCTGGAAGTATCTTTCCTTCAAGAAATTCAAGGGATGCGCCGCCACCGGTTGAAATATGGCTTACTTTATCTGAAACTCCCGCTTTATTTACAGCCGAAGCTAAATCCCCCCCTCCAATGATCGTTATTGCTCCGCTTTGAGTAGCTTTCGCAAGAATATTTGCAATTGCGTATGTTCCCTTCGCTGTTTCATCTATTTCAAATAAGCCCATGGGACCATTCCATACAATGGTCTTCGCATTTTCAAGTATCAATCCAAAACGTTTGATAGATTTTTGCCCGATATCAAGCCCCATCCATCCTTGGGGGATTTCCCCTATGTTTATTTCTTTGATATTCCCAATTTTTCGTTTATTAAAATCAAGAAAATCTGATATGACACAGTCAACAGGGAGCTCAATTTTATCACCCCCTGTTTTTAAGATATCTTTGGCAAGCTTTACTTTATCCTGCTCGCAGAGAGAATTCCCTATCTCATGTCCCAAAGCCTTTAAGAATGTAAATGCCATTCCGCCGCCAAGAATAAGCTTTTCGACTTTTGGCAGCATATTCGATACTACACTTATCTTGTCCGATATCTTTGCACCGCCGATAATTGTTACAAAAGGCTTTTTGGCATTTTCCACAACTCTTCCAAGGTAATCGAGTTCTTTTTTAAGCAAGAAACCAGCAACGCATTTCCCCATATAATGCGTTATCCCTTCAGTAGACGCATGCGCCCTGTGCGCTGTGCCAAACGCGTCGTTAACGTATATATCTCCCAATGCTGCAAGTTTTTCAGCAAACATCTTGTCATTTTCTGTTTCTTCTTTATAATACCGGAGATTTTCCAGTAAAAGGATCTCTCCTTCTTTAAGTTTCTGGACCGCTACTAAAACAGACTCACCAATGCAGTCATCTATAAATACCACTTCTTTTCCGAGAAATTTCCCAAGTGTATGTGCGCACGGGCGTAAAGACATTTCAGGTATTCTTTCGCCTTTGGGGCGTCCTAAATGAGACATGAGTATCAGCCTTCCGCCCTGCCCCAGAATATATTCAAGGGTTGGAAGTGAGGCTTTAATTCTTACATCACTGACCACTAGTCCCGATTCAATGGGCACATTATAATCGACGCGGGTAAGGATTCTTTTTCCTTTTATTTCAATATCTTCAATGGTAAGCTTTTCCATAGTTCCCGGCCATTTTTATTTCATTTATTCTTAATCAGATATTAGCCTAATTGAAATGCCAGTAAATAGTTAATTCGTTCCATCCTTAATCTTCCGTTGGAGGAATTTTTTCCTTGACCACCTTTCCAGAAAACTCATCATACCTGATTGATACGCCCTGTCGATATTTTCTTCCTGAATCTTTAATCCGTCTAAACCCTCCATCGCTAGTTTCAGGCAATCTGTTTTAAAAAAACAGGGAAAACAGGATTCCGGTGTCGACCGCATCCCGTCTTCTCCTCTTGGGAAAACATTGTCGAGTATTCCAAAACAGATTGGGCGCTCGTTTTTTTTATCTACCATAGGCAATCCTTATTTTTTTCATCACAAAAAAATGGAATTGGAGAAGATAGGGTGCTATTTTTATTCTTTTTAAATGCCGGAATATTATCCTGTTTTGTCAGTGTACAGTTTAATCCATGTATTGAATAAAAGGGTAAAAACGTGAGGTGTTCAATCAACATCAAACCAGTTTATTGTCATATTCAATATTCATTCTTGCAATATGGCCTTCATCGGCAAAGCTATAATATTTTCGATCTCCAATGATTAGATGTTCATGAACTTTGATATTCATCATCCTTCCTGAAAAAACCAGCTGGCGCGTTAATGAAATATCTTCACTTGACGGCATGGGATCGCCAGAAGGATGGTTATGTGCAAAAATAAGCGCTGCAGAATGATGGTCCAGCGCAGCGCGAATCACTTCCCGGGGATATACTGCACTGGCAGTCAACGTACCTGTAAAAAGTGTCTTTGTTGCTATGATTCTGTTCTTCGCGTCCAGAAAGATGACCTTAAAGCATTCCCTGTTTTTATCCCCGATACTAAAGTAAAGATAATCGAATAACTCTTTGGAGTTATTTACCGGATCTTTTTGAATTAATTTTTTTTCCAGATATCGTTCAGTGACTTCCTTAATCAGCTTTATCCCAAAAATATTAACAGGTCCGATACCTGGAACTTCACAAAGTTCACGGTCTGAAGCCTCGAGCACACCTTGAAAAGTGTTAAACTTTTTGATAGCTGCTTTCGCTGACTGCTTACAGTCCTTTCTCGGTGTCGAAATTGAAAGAAGCATTTCGATGACTTCATAATCATGAAACCCTGCTAGCCCATTATCAAGAAACTTTCTTCGCAGTCTTTTCCGATGGCCATGACCTTTTTGACATTCATCAGCTTTCATTTTCTACTCGTACGGTTTTTCGTCTAGCTTCAACTCAGATACCAAGGGTTATATAATTTATCTGTTTCAGATCATAGAGTGTGGCCTAATACTCATCCAGTTCATTTTTCAAATCACGCGTCATCAGCTGGTATACGGCATCCTTTGGCAGTAGATCTTCATACAAAACACGATATACGGTATGAGAAATCGGCATGTCTACTTTTTTCTTTTTGGAAAGATTATAAACTGATTTTGAAGTTTTAACACCCTCAGCGACCATACGCATTTCAGACAAAATGTCCTGCAGCTTCTTCCCTTCTCCAATTTTTTTGCCAACAGTATGATTTCTGCTAAGATCTCCCGTGCAGGTTAATACCAGGTCGCCAATACCGGCGAGCCCGGTAAACGTTCTCGGATTTGCACCTAGTTTTAACCCCAAACGCCTAATCTCAGTTTGCCCCCTGGTAACAATTGCCGCTCGTGTGTTTAAACCAAGGCCAAGCCCATCACTGATACCTGTTGCAATCGCTATAACATTTTTTACCGCCCCGCCCAGTTCAACGCCAACGATATCATTGCTTGTATATACCCTGAAATACGAAGTTGCCAAAACATTTTGAATAAATATAGCAATTTCCAGGCTTTTTGCCGCCACTGTAACGACACTGGGAACCTTCATGGCCACTTCCTTTGCAAACGTTGGCCCTGATAACACTGCAATAGATCTTTTTGAGATGGGTAACGTTTCCCTTAAAATTCCAGTCATCCGTAAATGTGTTTTATTTTCAATACCCTTTGAGGCAGAAACCACAATTGCATTTTTCGAAACATAACCTGTCATAGCGGATGATATCTCTCTCATATGTTGAGAAGGAACCACTAGTATAATCAGATCTTTTTCTGAAACAACTTCCGCCAAATCATTTGAAGGAATGATATTTGGGGAAAGTGATATGGATGGCAAAAAGGTTTTGTTTTCCTTAACCTCATAAATTTCTTGAAAAATCTCTTTTTCAAATGCCCAAAGATGAACCTTAAAACCTTTATCACCAAGAAGATTGGCGATCGCTGTGCCCCAACTCCCCGCCCCAACAACACCGATTTTTAAACGATCAACATCGACAGTTTTTTTCATAATCAGACTTCTTTTATTTAAAATTTATTCATCCTCTTTTTCAGCAAGAAGAACTGCACTTGCAACCTTTCCCTCATCCCCTTTAATGATATCCATTAATTTAACGCCCTGCGTATTTCTACTAATCACTGAAATGCCGCTCACGGATATCCGAAGCAACTTCCCGCTATTGGCCACAATCATAACATCATCAGCCTCGTTAACCAGGATAATCGCAACAACCTTTCCATTCCTTTCACTTGTTTTAATGGTGATAACCCCTTTTCCTCCCCGTTTTTGTATAGGGTACTCATCAATGGAGGTTCTTTTCCCATAACCGTTTTCTGTAACAGCAAAAAGAGTCTGCCCATGGCTTAGCACTTCCATGCCAACCAGATGGTCATCCTTGGTTAACGATAACCCACGAACACCTCTGGACACTCTTCCGGACGACCGCACATCTGATTCATGGAACCGTATTGATTTACCATCTGCAGAGCCCAGAAAAACATTCATTGTCCCATCGGTAATTCTTGCAGCGATCAATTCGTCCCCTTTTACAAGATCCAATGCGATAATGCCGCCTAATCGAGGCCTGCTGTAGGCCATCATTTCTGTTTTTTTCACCAGTCCGTTTTTCGTTGAAGTGAGAACATAATAACCAGGCTCAAATTGAGGTACTGCCAGCACTGTCGCAAGCTTTTCGTCTTTCCCGAAGTTAAGCAGATTAACGATCGCTTTTCCTTTGCTGGCTCTGCCTGCCTGAGGAATATCGTAAACCTTACACCAGTAAACATTTCCCTTGTTCGTAAAAAATAAAAACGTATGGTGTGTGGACGCCACAAATAAAAGGCTGACGAAATCTTCATCCCCTATCCCCATTGCGGTCTTCCCTTTCCCGCCCCGCTGCTGACTCCTATAAAGCGTAATGGGATTTCGTTTAATATAACCGGTTTTCGATATGGTAACGACCATATCTTCTTCCACTATCATATCTTCTACGGTAATTTCCTTTGTGTCTGAAACGATCTCAGTGCGCCTTTCATCACCATATTCTTTGTCTAATTCAGTTATTTCATCTTTTATAATCTTTTCCACAAGACTTTCACTAGAAAGTATTTTTTTGTAGTAAGCTATATTTTTAAGTACTTCCTGATGCTCCGTTATGATCTTTTCGCGTTCTAATCATGTAAGCCGCTGTAAACGCATATCCAGTATCGCTTGCGCCTGAATAGGGGTAAGACTGAATTTTTGAATCAACT
>JAFDFT010000108.1 GCA_019309685.1 Deltaproteobacteria bacterium | reverse complement strand
GATAAAGGGTGATTCTTTGGCTAATTCATTAGGCTTAACCACAATTTTTTGTACCAGGACGGGAAGACCGCCGGCCAGGATCAGAATGGCGCCTAACCATATTGCGCCACTTATTAAGAGCAGCTTTATCCTTGGTCTGAATACGTTATATATGATAAACGGGCACCATAAAAAGGATATCACCATCAAAGCCCTGTAAACCGGGATCTTGACGTGGATATCCGTGTAGCTCGCGCCAAAGGCGGGTCCTTGAGTGGAATAGAGAAGACCGTAGATCTTTAGATGAAAGCCCCAGATGATAAGGAGGACGACGATAACACCAAGCACGAGAAGGTGCTTACCGACTTTTTCCGAAATTTTAATTTTGGGTATACCGGTGGGTTTGTCCTCGGTCAAAAGGAATTCACCGATTACCTGGAGGCCCCCGGTTTTTAAATACCAGATGGCAGTCACAAGTCCGGCAAAGAGAAAAAGGACAAGCAACTCTTCCCGGACAAACGTGTAAAAGGGAAGAGAGAACACGTAGAAGCCGATGTCTTTGCTAAATACAGGATCAGTGAGGCCAAAGGGTTGCTGGTTTAAATAACTAAGCACCATGTTCCAGCTTGCAGAGCCGCTTGACGCAATAACAAAACTAACGATCAGAATTGCGGCCAGGATGATAGTGTTCAAGGTCATGCCGGATACAGGCATTCCACCTATCTCAGTAGTCGTTTGTTCGCTCAAAGGGTGAAAACGCTGAGCTGCGTATAGATTGACGGACAGCATGATGATCAAAAGAAGCCAGATCACCGTGGCAAGCCCGAATTTACCCAGTACCATGGTCCAGAATACTGTCGCGAAGTTAAGATTCTGGAACCATAACAAGGTGGGATATATAGAGATAACTGCCCAAAGCAGGACTAATGGTAGAAGCCCTAATAAGATCGTTACATGCTTCATTTTCATAATTTTAAACTCCAATAGTAGAAGGTTGGCAAAAGTAACGCTTTGCAAAAGTCTCAATTTGCAAAGGAAGTGATCATAGGGCTTAGCAATATTTAATGCAAGTGTTAAAACAGGGAATGTTCTTAAGTGGAGGAATTACACAAGCTTTTTATAAAGAAATTCCGACCGATATTATTTTAAAAGCAAGAAACATGCTGCCGGAAGAGAAAAGGGTAGAGTAGAGGACAGGCTTTCGCATGCCCTCCCTCATCAAACCGTGCGTGCGGTTTTCCCGCACACGGCTTTCCGATGTTCTTCACCTCAAGACATGCGCCGATTTCCAGCCTTCTGTTGTGGGAACTTTGCATAACCCATAGCGCCGGTACAGATCAGCACTCGGGAAGCGGCCTTCGCCTATCCCTCTGTCTTTCACCTTGTGACGCTTCCTCAAGTGGGTGCGCAGACGTTGTTCCGCATGGGTTTTGACCTTTTCCAGACCCTGACTCGAATTCCGATAATGGAAGTAAATCACCCAACCTTTCAGGCTGCGGTTTACGTTTCTCACAATCTTATCCAAGGGAATGGGGGTCAATTCCCTTCCCGTCAGTTCTGTCAGCCTCGCCTTTATTTTCCTCAGCGATTTGGCCGCTGGACAGACATGCGGGTACGGCTTTCCGGTGCGCATTCCTCGATTTATCCGAATCGAAAACCCAAGGAAGTTAAAACCCGCCTGGGTGGCATCCACGATATGGGTCTTGGTCTCATTGAGACTAAGACCCAGTCGTTCCAGTACGTGGCGCACCACATTTAGCGGCTCCTCTACATCTTTTCGGCACATCACGACAAAGTCATCTGCGTAGCGCGCAAGGTGCGCTGACAACTTTCCTTTCAGGTCCCGCCGTTGCCATATCCGATCAAGAATATGCAGATAGCAGTTAGCCAGTAGCGGCGAGATTACACCACCTTGCGGCGTGCCTCTACGACGGCCTTTGACGCCACCCACGGTCTTCCTCACTCCGTTGCCGTCTTCACCTATAACCGGGGCTTTTAGCCATTGCTTGATGAGGTGCAAGATACCCCCGTCAACAATTCGCTCGGAAACCACGGCCAGCAGCTTGGCGTGCGGAATGCTGTCGAAGTATTTCGACAGGTCAGCATCAATGACTTGGGTGTAGCCAGCCCACAGTGCATTGGCGATGTCGTCCACGGCATCGTGGGCCGATTTACTGGGCCTAAATCCGTATGAGTTCGGACAGAAGCCGGCTTCAAAGATCGGCTCGATGACAAGTTTCACCGCCATTTGCGCTACCCGGTCGCGTAGCGTGGGTATCCCCAACGGGCGCTGAGTGCCGTCCGCTTTGGGGATCATAACGCGCCTTACCGGTTGGGCTTGGTAGGTCTTGTCTTTCAGATCACGGGCAAGTTCCCGCAAGAACGTGTCTACCCCAATTCCGCTCTCTATGGCGTCAGAGCTGATCCCATCGATACCGGGACTGCCTCGATTGGCACGGACAAGACGCAAGGCATGACTGAGTATGTCTTTCCGACTGATCTTGTCGTAGAGCGCGTAAAAGCGATAGGCCGGCTCTTGCTTGGCCTTACGGTAAAGCTTCCTCTGTAGCGTTCTGATACTTGAAGGGGTTAATAGCGTCACGACAATCCCCATATCCTCCGCTCTTTGGTTGCACGAACAAAGCAGGGCCCCTTCCCTCGTCCGGGGTTATGTTGTCCCTCGAACTCAAGCGGTACTATGAGCCCCTCCGACTCCCATCTGGGGCCACTGCGTTTTCGTTTCCTTATACGCAGCGGTTGGTGGCCTCCCCACCCCCGCAGACGGGTCTCCAGCACTGAGCAGTAAGTCTTCAAGAACATGCCGCCCCTGCTACCCCGGGAGTCGACGGGCGCCACTTCCGTTATTCCAGCACTCATCCAACGGCCTTCCCCTTCTGACCACAGGGTCGGCTTCTCCAGATTCGTTAACGAGGCTACTCACAGGTTCACTTGCGTTACGGCCTGCTCTTTTGCTGTTTGGAAACTCACGACCCCGCGTTACCACGACGCCGCTTCCTCATGCTACCGGGGCGTACGGACAATTCCCCGGACGGGACTTTAACCCGTTAGACTTATTGCTGTTACTGCGAACGGCCAAATCTGCCCTTGACTCATTCACGCAATAAGTTCAAATCCTTGATTAAGATTTGGGAGACTTGGACCTTGCTTTACGAAGCATATCTTTCAAACGTCCTTTCATCATACTACTAAGTTTATTTATACTTCCTTTGTGGGAACTTTAAATAAGTTGATCTGGGAAACAACGACCCTTAAAACGTTGAAAAAACCACACAGAATTGATATAACTGCTCCAACCAATTAATCTATTTAATAAATCTTTGACATGGTGAGGATACCGCACCGCAACAGGAGTAATATGAAAAAGAAATTAATATTAACACTATTCGTTTTGTCTATTGTGTTAGCTGGATTACATATACTCCTATTCTGGGGAGGTAGTGGTAACGTTATCGATATCATTCAGGGCAATATGTCTCCATCCATTGAATTGAAAGACAGGGAAGTAAGTTTTACCGGTGGTTCGGCAAGTGATACTATTTATATTACCGCGTCCATTGATACATCAAAACCTGTCATGAAAGTGCTGCCGGAATATCTTTCTTTTACTTTAGACACCTCACAACTGGTCGGCGGCAAATGGTGGAATCCCAAAGCGGATAAAGTCGAAACAGGCTCGGGAACCAAGCATGCGCCTGTTTTTGATTTTAATAGAGAAAATCTGGATATTCTTGTTTCAGGATTAACCCCTGCTTACCTTCGCATTGGCGGTTCAGAAGCAGATAAGGTTTACTATGATTTAAGTGATAATCGTGACTATGCTGATAAAAAGGATGTCCCTGAAGGATACCATCAAACCATGACCCGAAAACAGTGGGATAACCTAAATGAGTTTGTGAAAAGAAATAATCTTAAATTCGCCTTTACACTCAATTCAGGTCCGTCCGCGAGAACTGAAACCAAAAAATGGAACCCCGAAAATGCTGAAGCCCTGATGAAATATTCCAGAGAAAAACAGTATGAAATAGACGTTTTTGAACTGGGGAATGAACACAACCTATTCTGGTATATTTATGGCCTGTCAAATATTGTCAGTACTGACCAGTACCAGGAAGACATAAGGCAATTAAAAGGCCTGACAAGTAAATATTATCCACATGCACACGTAGGCAGCCAGGGAAGTGCAATTTGGCCGGTTCTGGGAGAGCTTCTGGGAGCTTTTTTTGGATTTTATAACGGGATGATCGAAAAATCGGGAAAGGATGTGGATGTCATTGCCTGGCATTACTATCCGCAACAATCGCGGCGTGGTCCTTTTGCTTCCCGAAAGGCGCATCCTGCTAGATTGCTTGATCCGGAAAACCTTGATGAGGCTGCTCGCTGGGCGAGCGTCTTTACTGAACTAAGAAATAAACATGCACCGGGAAAGGGAATTTGGCTAGGTGAAACCGGAAATGCCCAGTTCGGCGGAGAGCCGGGTGTTTCTGATGTTTATATCGCAGGGCTCTGGTGGCTCGATCAGCTTGGGTTGTTAGCTGTAAATGGGGTTGAAGCGGTTTTTCGCCAGACCTTGGCTGGCATGAACTACGGTATGATGGATCCGGACACACTTGAATTAAATCCTGATTACTGGAATTCTCTGCTTTGGAAAAAACTGATGGGAACTAATGTTTACAGTGTCTCTATAAAAAGCGAAAAGAATCCGAAAATACGGATGTATGCCCACAGCAACATTGATGGGTCCGGTGTATCCGCCCTCATCATAAACCTCGATCATCAAAAAAAGGCAGCCATTACTTTTGATACCCTGAATCAAAAAAGCGGTGTATTATACCAGGTGACAACGCCCGATATTTTGGGAAAAGATGTCTATCTTAATGGTAAAAAGCTGGAGCTTGTAAATGGCAAATATCTTCCCCCGATAACGGGTCAAAGGCTATCCGGCGAAGAAACCTCGACAGTTATAGTAAACCCGCTTTCGTATACCTTTATTCAATTTTAAAAATGGAGACACAAATTGAACAAAATTACTTTTAAAATAAGTTTGCTATTTGCGCCTCTTGCATACGCAATCCACCATTTTGAAGAGCACATGATTTTTAATTTCAGAGCTTGGCGCTTGTTATATTTTGCTGACAGTAATCCACTTTCGACAGAAGCCGTATTTGTCATTCTCTCTGCGATAACGTTAGTATACATTATTCTGCACTCAATCGTCGAAAACAAAGCCAGCGCACAATCAGTCATTCTATTTTTAATGGCAACTCAAGCAAACAATGTGATTTTCCATGCTGGCGGAACTATAGTTTTTAAACACTTCAGTCCAGGCTTGATTACTGCTATCCTATTCTACATTCCTGTAAACGTACTCATTGCATATAAAGCATTTCAGGAAGGCTGGGTATCCAAGCGTTCATTAGCAGCACTTTTTTTATTGGGCGGTCTTGTGTTCTGGTCATTTGAACAATTCGGTCCGCTTCCTATGGTAACGGTACTAATCGCAACATATGCATGGATTGTATATGAAACAATCAATAAAATGAAAAGGGGCCAAGTCTACCCTTGACTCATTCACGAGGAGGAAGGAGTCGATAAAATTGGTCTCCTTTGGGGCTTAGTTCAATTCGTTATATTTTATCCGCGAGTTATTGCCAGCCCAAACTAAATTGTGCGGTGGCTGGAACGGAACGTTATTTTGACAACCACTATAACATTGTCCAACAAAAGAATCTCACGGTACACATGCGGAATCCTGCCTCTTCAACAAAAAGTTCAAAATGGGAATCAGCAGTATAGTCGTTAATATAATGACGATGACAAACATTGAATAAATTTCAGCGCCAGCCAGGGGGGCCAAAATCAAAGCAACGGCAACAGCTGTCGTGAAATAAAGTATGCAACGTTGTTTTGCCGACCCCATACGATCAGTCTATAGCAAGGTTGAACTCTTTTCAGCATTTGTCTACGAAACATTCTGCCAAGGGCTTCACTGCGAACGGTCGACAATTTTATTACCAAATTTTACTTCAAAGGCCTTTTCAACAATATCGGCAGCCCATTGAGGTTCGTTCATATACTCGAAGTTAATCACCATATCGAATTCATAGGGAGACGCTTCCTTTTTCCCGTACACCTTTTTGAAAAAACTCCGCTGCTCCTTGTCAATGCTGTTTAATTTGCTATCGGCCTCCTGTTCCGTAATTTTTAAAATCCTTGCCAAGCGCTTGATACGATGCGCTCTGTCACCGACTAATCGGACGGCAAGAACACGATCACGAGGCAAAATCAAATGTGTCCCCCGGCCAACGAATATGCTGGGCTCTATGCAAGCAATAGAAGAAACCGTATTGAATAAATATCTGGTGTAATCGCTCTTTATGAAAGACTTTTCACCAAAAAGCATCGAACCGAGTTCACTCAAATTTCCCGGATAATGCTCGTCAAAAAAGGTAACTGTTTTTTTACTCACTTTTGCGTTGCCGGCAATTTTATCTAAAATTTCCCTGTCAAAAACACGGTAATTTATTTTCTTTGCAAGAATGTCTGCGACTTCCAAAGCGCCGACCCCGATTTTACGCGAAAAACAAATGGTCGGTGGTATCTCAAGTTTAGGTTTCTCCTTTTTTAATTCAAGTTGCCGCTTTTCCCATTCGTGGTAGTAATCGTCGATCGATGTAGCGACACTCGGTCTCTTCTTTCCATAAAACCCTGGCACATACGTGGTTTCCCCGGTATTTTTTTTCACAGCAACCTCTCTATACTTCTTTAGGTTAGCAACTTGTTTTACTATAAACCATCTCAAACCTACATTTAACGTCCCATTACTTCTATGCGAGCCGCTTCAAAATGCTCGCTTACTCTTTATGTAAGTTGCGCTTTTAATCGGCCCGCGCTTTAGACTTGAACGTGATCTGCATTATTGAAACGGGTGTCAATAACATAGTACCATTCGCACATAAATTTTCTGGGTTACGACAATCTTTGATATTATAAAAAGCAACAAGTATGCCAAAACATTTGAAAAGGAATAATTAGATTAATATGCTGTAAGCATTAAATAATAAGGGATCTGCCAGGAGATAATACTCAAGAAAATATCAGCGCTGTCTGTCAGGTTTTTTTACAAATTGTAAATGGGTCTTCTTTTTTGACAACTTAAGGAAATATAATCGTGCTGATGGGTCTTAAACTTCTCTAGAAGACTGATACAACATATGCTGTGTTTTATTTTACTTGATTAACAAAGTGGATTTTTCTATAGTCTTTCCTTGAAAAAGCAACGTCTTGCCACTTCACTTCTATTAATATTCCAGCCATAAATACAACCCTATGGCTGGTTATAATAAGCATTAAAATAAAGGTGGGATTATGGATGCGCTGAGTAAAGTAGC
>JAFDFT010000107.1 GCA_019309685.1 Deltaproteobacteria bacterium | reverse complement strand
AAAAAATATAGGGAATAATTAGCCGTTTATTTTGATCACTACGAATAAATATCTAATGACATAAACTATATACAAGATATTCATTGCATAGTCAATTGATCAATTTATGCAAATAATCAAACTTGGCTTTATTGGGATAAGCAGAAAAAATAGACGTAGATATCATATAATTACAATATATTATGGATGTATATCACTATAATATTTTCTGTTTTTTATACGTTGGCTTAACACTCAGTCGTCTTTTCAAAACATGAAAACTTAAAAAACTTTCGGAAAGGGGACAGATACCGGCCAGTTTTACTATCAATAAAATCAGGGAATTGCACGGACCAGCACCCAGACACATCGCATATGAAATTTAATAAATTGACGTTAAGCTTGTGGGAAAACGGCATTTATAGGGAGAAACCGATTAGTAATATTTTACGCCAACCCCATAATAATAATCAGCATCATCGGTTCTTAATTTTTTACACCACCTTACTTTAGCGTTATAAATTGTTTCAAAAAGACCAGAGGGAAGAGGGTCCAGATCTTCAATGACAATATTCACATGCGAACCGGGCTCTAAAGGAAAATCTGTCTCTAAATACATGCCTGTATTGCAGAAATTAAACATCTTTCCATCGTAATATGAGCCTGTGGTCACATTTTCGAGAAGTAAGGATACTTCATAGTCAAAGCGTGTGTAATCCCTATTCTCAGCATTATAGTCCATTTTTTCATCCCCTGCCCATTAAAATATGATTGATCATATTGGTTTGACAAAGATAAAAAAATATTAAATGTTGTCTATAGAACCATTCAAGGGTAAATTTGTTATAATATAAGCATATCAGATTCCAAGTTAGCTTCAACTAATTCCACGAACAATGAAATCTTTCAGTGCATTAACTGTATATAGTGTATAATTAAAAATTAAGCCACAACAGATTTCATGTCAAGAAAAAACATCGATAACCCTTTACATCTTCCAAACCTTTGATATTTTTGAAAATATGTCTTCATCACTATTGTAGTTAAAAAAGGAGTCCTGTTCAATTATATTGCCTGAATATAGTTTTATTTGGACAAATCTTATGCGGCTCCCAGAGCAATCAGATTTTTTTAGCCTTTCAGATAAAATGTTTGACCCGATCCAGACTGCGGTATTGAATGGCTTCGGCCACATGCGAAGCTTTGATATCAGCCTTGTTTTCAAGGTCTGCAATTGTTCGGGCGATCTTTAAAATGCGGTTATAGGCCCGGGCTGATAAACCCAGCTTTTCAATGGCCGACTCCAGCAGCGCGCCGCAGTCGTCATCCACAACACCATGGATCTTGATGTGGCGGCTGTTCATTTGGGCGTTGCAGAATATTTTACCCCGCCCGAATCTTTTGACCTGAATTCTCCGCGCTGCGCAGACCCTTTCCCGTATGTCTATGGAAGCCTCTCCCACTGCGGAGCTTTTCATGTCCTTATAGGGTACAGCTGGCACTTCTACGTGGATGTCGATACGGTCGAGCAAGGGACCCGAAATTTTGGAACGATAGCGGTGAATCTGCTGGTATGTGCAACGGCACTCGTGTTTGGAATCAGCCAGATACCCGCAGGGACATGGATTCATAGCTGCAACAAGCATAAAGCTAGATGGATATGTAATCGTTGAAGAAGCTCTCGATATGGTGACTCTCATATCCTCCAAGGGCTGACGAAGAACTTCAAGAACATGCTTTTTAAACTCTGAAAGTTCATCAAGAAAAAGCACACCATTGTGCGCCATGCTTACCTCGCCGGGCCGCGGAACATGGCCGCCGCCAATAAGGCCAGCGTCAGAGATTGTATGATGCGGTGATCGAAAAGGCCTTTTGGTAATAAGTGCCTGGCCATTGAGCATACCAACAACACTAAATATTTTTGTTGTTTCAATCGACTCTTCAAATGATAACGGCGGCAGGATGGTCGGCAAACGCTTGGCAAGCATTGTCTTTCCGGACCCCGGAGGACCGACCATTATTATGTTATGACCACCAGCCGCTGAAATTTCCAACGATCTTTTGACGTGCTCTTGACCCATCACCTCAGAAAAATCTGCTTCAAACCTGCTCTCTTTTTCAAAGATGGTTTTGATATCTGTCTTTTCTGGACTCAGCTCTACTTTTCTTCTTAAAAATTCTACCACTTGCGATAGGGTCTTTACCGAATACACATTTATTCCTTGAACCACAGAGGCTTCGTGCCTATTCTCATAGGGAACGATAATTCCCTTATAGCCCGCTTTTTTTGCAGCAATCGCCATTGGCAGAGAGCCGAATACGGGCTTGACACGACCGTCCAGCGATAATTCACCCAAAATTAAATATTTGCTTATATCATCATAAGCTACCAGCTTGGTGGCTGTTAGAATCCCCAATGCAATAGGCAGATCAAATCCTGTGCCTTCTTTTTTAATGTTTGCCGGTGCCAAATTGACTGTAATTCTATCATCCGGAAATACATACCCTGAATTGCCGATAGCTGATTTCACCCGCTCTTTGCTCTCTTTGACAGAAGCCTCAGGAAGCCCCACAGTCGTAAAACTGGGAAGTCCCCTGATTATATCGACCTCAACTTCAACAAGAAAGGCATCAATTCCGATAACGGCGCTACTTAAGACTTTTGCAATCAAAATGTCCTCTGCTTTCTTTTGACCCTAGCTAATCAGATACTGCAAATACCCAATCACGTAAATTTGACAAATAACTGAACTCATCAGCCGAATATTTGGAAAATTAACGGAATTTATATACATTACAAATCCGTTTAATGCAATTTAAATGCATTAAATTATTATAATCTTTATTGCGCATATTTTATTAGTATGGTATAGGATCAAAAAATTTAAAGCCATGGAATTATCGATTTCGTTTATCGTCATTATTATACAGCATGAACTTATACCAACAAACAATTGCAAAATCCGTATCAATTTCAGGTGTTGGACTGCACTCTGGGAAAAAGGTCAATCTAACCATCAATCCCGCACCTTCAAACCATGGAATTAAATTCAAAAGAACCGATTTGCCTGACTCGCCTTATATTAATGCTCATTTTAATATGATTGTTGATACCAGCCTTGCTACTGTTATCGGTTTTAATGGATTTATCATTTCTACCATAGAACATATAATGGCCGCCTTTTCTGGACTGTCCATCGATAATGCCCTTGTCGAACTGGATGCCCATGAAGTCCCAGTCATGGATGGAAGCGCTAATCCTTTTACATTCATTATACAAGAAGCCGGGATCGTAAAACTGGATGCTCCACGGTATTACTTTGTTATAAAAGAACCAATTATACACACCGATAATGACAAATCGGTAACGATGTATCCATCGAATAATTTTAAAATATCCTATACTATTGATTTTGACCATCCTTTAATAAAAAAACAATACTACTCATTAGAGGTATCTGAAAAAACCTTTACATCTGAAATCGCCATGGCAAGAACTTTTGGTTTCCTCAATGAATATGAGCTAATGAAGAAATTCGGCCTGGCCATGGGAGGGTCCTTGGATAACGCAATTGTTGTTGATGATCAGGATATTATTAATAGTGAAGGATTGCGGCATCCCGATGAGTTCGTTAGGCATAAATTACTTGATTGTATTGGTGATTTTGCTCTTTTGGGATTGCCTATTCTAGGCCATGTTGTATTAGAAAAATCCGGCCATTCGTTTAACCATTCATTTATACAAAAGTTCTTTTCCAAAAAAGGTTCATGGGTAACCCGAACCCTCCAGGACCTTAAAAGCGTGCCAGCATTTCAGTCAAAATCACTTGCCATTTAAAGCTGATTCCCTTATAAATCCCTAAACAATGCGAGTTCTAGTATACAACGAATACATCGTTTCGGATAATCTCTTTTGTAATTTTTTGTAGATACGTTAAGATCGTTTCAATCTTTTCAACCTATTAAAAAAGATGAACATATCAAATAAACTAAAAACTGGTACAATTACTGCCCTTATATTTTTTTCCTTAAGTTTTTCAGTTTCTGCACGCGAAGCAAGAGTTACAAGTATACGGCTCAATAATACACGTGATCACCTTCTTATCTATTTAAATATTGAAGGCGCGCTGCAAAATAAAATGGAAAAAGCAGTTTTAGCCGGAATACCCGCTTCATTTACCTACTATATAAAGCTTAACAAAATTCGTGGCTTATGGTTTGATAAAGAAATTTCAGATATTAAAGCTATTCACACTATTCGATATGATAACCTAAAAAAAGAGTTTTTCGTGAATCGGTCCTGGGAGAATGCTGCTCCCATTGTAACAAAATCTTTTGATTATGCAAAATTATTAATGAGCCAACTCAACAGTTTAAAAATAGTAGAGCTGAATAAACTAACGAAAGGCCATCAATACCAAATACTTGCAAAAGCTGAACTCAGCAAAGTAACACTTCCTCTCTATCTGCATTATGTCCTTTTCTTTGTTTCCATGTGGGATTTTGAGACTGACTGGCACTCAATTAGTTTTATTTATTAACTTGCAACATGTCATTTCCAGCCTGTCATAGGTAACTATGGAAAATATTAAAGAAAATCAAAACCCGTTACTATCGGAAAAAGAAAGAGCTCGTCGGAAACGTGAAATCGTGCTGATAATTGTCATTATAATCATGATTGCCTTAATGACGTTTGTCGCCAACAAGGTTATTCATTTTGGAACCGATATCCCCATATCCGGCACAATATTGATGTTCATCCTTATAAATACCAGCCTACTGCTACTCATTGTACTAATTTTTCTTGTTTTTCGTAACTTAGTAAAGCTTCTGTATGACCGCAAGCGCAGGGTCATGGGGTCTAAATTACGCGTAAGACTTGTGATCTCTTTTATCGGATTTACCTTTGTACCAACGATATTACTATTCTTTTTTTCTATTACTTTTATTTCAGCGAGCATTAAATTCTGGTTTAACATTCCGGTTGAGCAAGCGCTTGAAAACTCACTATTTGTTGGAAGGAGCATATATAAACGAATTGAAGAAAATAATAGTTTTTTTCTTGAAAGAGTTGCATACCAGATACAAAAAAGAAATCTCCTTATACCTTCTAATCGCGTTAAACTATCTCACTACATTCAGGTTGTTCAAAAATCTTTTAATCTTGATGCGGTGGAAATATACTCAAGGAGTTCTGAACGACTGACTTTTGCCCTTTCCACAAAACTAGAAAATATCTTTTTTGGTGTCGTTTCCGCCAATGATCTTCAGCAAAAATTTTCTACACAAGGGATTAAGTCAATTTCTGAAATTGTTCCAAATGGTGAAATGCTAAAAACCATAGGAACACTTCCTTTTGGTGTTGAACGAGAAGATGCTGAAGCGTTTATTGTTATAACTATTTTAGTACCCGTCGATCTATCTCAAAAAATGAAATCGATATCCAGGGGTTTTGAAGAGTACCAACAGATCAAGTTTTATAAACAACCCATTAAAAGAACTTTCTTTTTGTACCTATCAATAGCTTCTTTATTTTTGATAGTATTGGCCATTTGGTTTGGCCTATATCTGGCGAAAACAATAAGTGTCCCCATCCAGGAACTTGCCGATGGAACTCGCCGTGTTGCGGACGGCAATCTTGAATTTAGCATTGCCCGCACTGGAGATGATGAAATAGGCAGTCTTGTTGAATCATTTAACAAAATGACTAAAGAATTGCGTCATAATCGAAATCAGCTTGAACTTTCTGCGAACAAACTCCGTGAAATAAATATTGAGATTGAAGAAAGACAGAAATATATGGAAATTGTTTTAGAAAACGTTTCCGCAGGTGTCATCAGTCTTGATGCCAAAGGATTTATAAGTACGATTAATAAATCTGCAGAAAAAATGCTTAAACTAAAAGCTGAGGATATATTAAATAAAAACTATAAAGATACACTAACGGCTAATTTTTTAGGACTTTCTGAAGAAATAATGGGCAACCTTAGCAATTCACCAGACGATACAATTGAGTTGCCAGTAAAATTAACCATTGATGGCAAGCCTAAAAGCTTATCAGTAACCATCAATAAACTTAAAGATGATGCAGGGCGCCATTTGGGCATTGTTGTTGTTTTTGACGACCTTACGGAATTGGAAAAAGGACAGAGGATGGCTGCATGGCGGGAAGTAGCTCGACGCATCGCACATGAAGTCAAAAACCCTTTAACCCCCATTACCCTTTCAGCTCAACGCCTGAACCGAAAATTTTCAACGAAGCTTAATAATTCAGTATTTAATGAATGTATTGAAATGATTGTCGACCACGTCGAAATGATAAGGAATCTTGTAAACGAATTTTCATCTTTTGCAAGATTTCCAACAGCGAATCCTAAGCCTCACGACCTATCAGCAATCATTGATGAAACAGTCGTTTTATACAAGGAGGGACATCCAAATATTGATTTTAAAATCAATACCGGCGATAAAATGCCTAATTTAAATTTGGATCGTCAGCAAATTAAACAAGCGATGATTAATCTTCTTGATAACGCAATCGGAGCGATTGAAGAGAAAGGTATTGTTTCTATCTCTCTGTCACATGATCCAATATTAAAAATGGTTCGATTGGAAGTTTCAGATAATGGACGAGGCATCAACGATGAAGACAAAACACGACTTTTTGAACCTTATTACTCAACTAAAAAAACCGGTATGGGGCTTGGGCTGACAATTGTCAGCGCGATCATCTCTGATCATAATGGGACAATTAGTGTGCAAGATCAGGTTCCACAGGGCGCAAAGTTTGTTATCGAACTTCCTGTATAGATTTACAATAAGCATATCAATATTTATATCGTCAAGTTTACATTTCATGATATATACAAAAACTAAACCTATGGAGAAAGACAAATGTTTCCATCCATTTTAATTGTAGACGATGAACCTACTATACAGCAATCCTTAAGCGGTATACTCTCAGATGAGGGCTTCGAAATTTCCATTGCCTCTAATGGGTATGAAGCATTGCAGATTATTCAAAAAGACTCTCCAGACCTTGTTCTTCTTGATATCTGGATGCCCGGGATTGATGGGATTGAAACCTTAAAAGAAATAAAAAAAGAAAATCCCAATATTCAAGTCATTATCATTACAGGTCATGGGACTATTGAAACTGCGGTAACAGCAACTAAATTAGGGGCATTTGATCTAATCGAAAAACCTCTTTCAATTGATAAGATAATTGTCTCTATCAGTAACGCGCTTAATTTCAGAAGGCTCGAAGAAGAAAATAAATACCTCCGCAAAAAAGCAATTGAAAAAAATTCTATTAATGGGAATAGCGCGGCTGTTGCGGATTTAAAAAATAAAATCCTCATCATAGCTGCATCCGACAAATGGGTTTTAATCTCCGGCGAAAATGGAACAGGTAAAGAGCTGGTCTCCCG
>JAFDFT010000535.1 GCA_019309685.1 Deltaproteobacteria bacterium | reverse complement strand
GTTTGCGCCGCGTCTGTCGTTTTTCTTCGGGGTCGGGATGAACTTTTTCATGGAAATTGCCATGTTAAGAGCCGCCCGTTTTCTGTGGCATGAAATCATCAGCCAGTTCAACCCTAAAAATCCAAAATCTACGATGTTACGGACCCATGTTCAGACATCGGGCTGGAGCCTGACCGAGCAGGACCCGTATAACAACATCATTCGAACGACTCTCGAGTGTCTGGCTGCGGCTCTGGGCGGAACTCAGTCTTTGCATACCAACTCTTTTGACGAGGCGGTAAGCCTTCCCACCGCTCTATCCTCCAGGATTGCCAGAAACACTCAAATTATTGTCCAGGAGGAATCCCAGATTTGTCATGTGGTTGATCCCTTGGGAGGATCTTACTATGTTGAGGCGCTGACCGCCGGCATCATCAATGAGGCCAGAAAGATCATGGATGAGGTTGAAGAACTTGGTGGAATGGCAAAAGCCATTGAAACCGGAATGCCCAAGATGCGGGTCGAAGAATCGGCCGCCAGAAAACAGGCCCGTATTGACCAGGGCAAAGACGTCATTGTGGGCGTCAACAAGTATCAGATTGAAGAGGAACCCCTGGAAGGTCTTCTTGAAGTTTCCGAGTCTGTGCGTAATGAACAGATCGCAAGATTAAAAGAGATCAAAGCAAAACGGGACAATGATGAAGTCCGGAGGACTCTGGAAGCCATAACCAACGCCTGTGAATCCGGCGGGAACCTGATGGAAGCCTGTCTTCCGGCAGTGCGGGCACGAGCCACAGTTGGCGAAATATCAGACGCCATGGAAAAGGTTTTCAACCGTTATGTGGCCACGACTCAGTGTATATCCGGAGCATATGCTGAAGAGTATGCTGACAGCGAAATATTTACTGCCGTTCGCAAAAGAACCGATGAATTCCAGGAAAAACACGGGCGAAGACCGCGAATATTGGTAACAAAAATGGGACAGGACGGTCATGACCGGGGAATTAAGGTGATCGCAACCGCCTTTGCAGACCTCGGGTTTGACGTGGACATCGGTCCCATGTTCCAGACACCTGAAGAAGCCGCCCAGATGGCTTTGGAAAATGACGTACATGTTGTGGGGGTATCGAGTCTGGCGGCCGGGCATAAGGCTCTGGTTCCACAACTTATTGAAGCGCTTAAAGAAAAAGGCGGCCAGGATATCAATGTTGTTGTGGGAGGCGTGATTCCGCCGGCGGATTATGATTTTCTGTACAAGGCCGGAGCCAAGGGCGTGTTCGGTCCCGGAACCGTGGTGACCGATTCCGCAAACAAAGTACTGAATACATTAGAAGCGTAACTGTGATCCTTGTATTTTTGTAACAAGAAATTTTACGGGTGTAAATCAAGATTGTTGGTTATTGAGTTCAATCGTAAGGTGTCAGTGTTCAGGTTTCAGGTTTCAGCTCTTCAAGTTTCTCGACCCTGACACCTGACACCTTTTCTCCAAAGCTAAATACGTAGCGCAAACGAACATGGATTTTCATATTGCCAACAGCCGTGATTTACACCCAAATTTTACAACTTAAGAAAGGGTGAAGTGATCTAAAGTGATCTAAAATGCCTAAAGTTATGGAATCCTGCCAATATCCATAAAAATACATGGAGCGACCTGCCCGCTCGTGCCTTACAATGGCAGGCGGGAGCGGCACCTTAACTTTAGGCACTTCAAACTTTAGTTCACTTTAGTCACTTTCCCAGTTTATCCGAGTGAAAGAATATGACGAAAAAATTTATTGCTCCATCCATACTGTCGGCTGATTTTTCAAAACTGGGAGATGAAATAAAATCGGTTGAAGCGGCCGGAGCAGATTGGATTCATGTGGACGTTATGGACGGCCATTTTGTTCCTAACATCACCATAGGTCCTTTGGTGGTTGAGGCGGTCAGACGGGTGACATCACTTCCTGTTGACGTGCACCTGATGATTGAAAATCCGGACCGCTACATCAAAGATTTTGCAGACGCGGGAGCGGATCTGATTTCCGTTCAGGCAGAAGCCTGCGTTCACTTGAACCGGACCATACATATGATAAAGGAGTTTGACCGGCGTGCCGGGGTGGTGCTGAATCCCTCAACCCCTTTATCCTCACTCGAATGGATAATGGAGGATGTTGACTTTATTATGATCATGAGCGTTAATCCGGGGTTCGGCGGTCAAAAGTTTATCGCCAATAGTTTGGACAGGGTCAGGGCCCTTCGCAAAATGATCCGGGACCGGGGGCTCGAAACCCTTATCGAGATTGACGGAGGGGTAAACGAAAAAACCATTAAAACGATTTCGGATGCCGGCGTTGATGTTTTTGTTGCCGGATCGGCAATTTTTAAAAGCCCGGACTATAAAAAAACCATCGATAGATTCCGGGAGTTAATCGGCGGGTAAAGAATCCTGGCCCCTAGAAACAAGCTTTAGTTTGACTATAAAAGAGTCTATTATCCTACAAGCCGGAAAAGTTAAAAGTGATAAGTGATCTAAAGTGACTAAAGTTATGGAGTCGCTGCGCTCCGCTG
>JAFDFT010000534.1 GCA_019309685.1 Deltaproteobacteria bacterium | reverse complement strand
TGGTGCGATTCGACAGGGAGGGTCGACCATTACCCAGCAACTCGCAAAGAACTATTTTTTAACACCGGAAAGAACGTATACACGAAAATTTAATGAACTGCTAATCTCCATAACCCTTGAACTGAAATATGAAAAAGAAGAAATCCTGGAGATTTATTTAAATGAAATTTATTTTGGTCAAAAAGGAAACGTTTCAGTAAACGGCGTGGGAGAAGCTTCTGTTTTCTATTTTGGCAAAACCGTCGAAAAGCTCGCATTAGAAGAGGCTGCCGTCCTCGGTGGTATTATTAAAGCACCGAACCATTATTCTCCTTACGTGAACAAGAAAAAGTGTAGAAAACGAAGAGATTTTGTATTAGAGGCCATGTATAAAAAAGAATGGATCTCCTTTGCCGATTTTATGGACGCCAAAGCAAAACCTGTTGCAACGGTCGGCTATACGACATACGGGAAAAAGGCACCTTATTTCCTTGATTATCTGTCTAACCAATTAACCGTTCTTTATCCCGAAGAAGTCTTGTCAAGCCTTGGCATGTCCATTTACACAACGTTGGACACCCAGGTTCAGGAGGCTGCTGAAAAAGCACTTATGAAAGGACTGGCCAGTCTGGAAAAGACCTATCCGTCGCTGGTCCGCGAGAAACCGGAGGAAAAACTACAGGGCGCTGTAGTTGTCATGCAGCCTAAGACAGGGGCCATACTGGCAATGGTCGGAGGGCGTGATTATAATGTCAGCCAGTTTAATCGTGTTACGCAAGCGGTTCGGCAGCCGGGCAGCGCGTTTAAGCCTTTTGTGTTTTTAAGTGCGCTGGATGCATTCACACCGGCAACCTTCTTATCCAATGAACCGAAAACATATGTGATTGATGGAAAATCATGGGAACCGAAGAATTTTAAACCCACTGACGAAAATCGTGTAACCATGCGCCGTGCACTCGCGAAATCTTATAATATCGCTACGGTAGACATGGCGATGAAGGTTGGCCTGGACCGTATTGTTCATCAGGCAAAAAAACTTCATTTCTCAACAACGCTAAAACCGTATCCTTCCCTGGCGCTTGGCGCTTTTGAAGTTATTCCGCTTGAACTTGCAAGAGCCTACTGTGTTTTTGCCGCGGATGGAACGCAGCCGTTTCCGCTTTCACTGAAAGATGTAATGGATGAAAATGAGACGGTTCTTGAACGAAGGCATATGCTTATCGAGAGCCTGATACCGCCTGAAAAGGCGTTTATTATGAGTTCTCTGATGCGAAGTGTTGTCACGGAAGGAACTGCTCGATCGTTGGAGGCAAGGGGCATTACCTGGCCGGTCGCCGGGAAAACGGGTACAACCAATGATTTTAAAGACGCCTGGTTTGTTGGATACACTCCCGATATCCTGGCGCTTGTATGGGTAGGGTTTGACAATGGCGATTCCATTAACGCTACCGGGTCATCTGCCGCTTTGCCTATTTGGGCGGACCTGATGAAATCGATACCTCATCATATATCAGGAGACTGGTTTAAAGTTCCTTCAGAAATCGTAAAGCTTGTTGTATGCTCGGAAACAGGTTTGTTGGCGGAAAATCGCATGTGTCCAAAGCCGATGGAAGAATACTTCCTTAAAGGGTTGCATCCTACAGAGGAATGTCCAGTTCACGAATCAATAGGCATGTTTAAGAAAATTGTAAGAGGGATAAAAAAACTTGTGGATTAAATCAAAAATAAATGTGTTTATTTGTATCGCGCTCGTTATCACAATAGGGTGTGCGACAGTTCCTGAGGAAAAACCGGGGCCAAGAGTCCTGGCATCTCTTGAGTTGACAAAGAATGGCAAGAGACTTTTGGAAAGCGGTCAGCCCGATGATGCGATTCGTGTTTTTGAGCATGCGGTAAGCCTTGACCCATCAAATGGCCAAAATTACTACTACCTTTCAGAGTCCTGGCTTGCCAAGGGAAAGGAAAATATCAGCCAGGCAGAAGAGTTTAACCATTTGGCAGGTATATATCTCACGTCCGATGAAAAATGGATGGAAAAGGTAAATAGCCAAAAGGCCTATATCGAAAAGATTCGAAATACTTCCAGAATGAACCTATAGGATATAGGCTCTTAATAAATCAAAGAATTATCCCCAACGTTGCATAAACTCGGTCCAACCATTGCTTTAGATGTAGTCAAGTTGTTTGCCTTTCCTGGATAGATACTGGATACTTGATGCTGGATTTTCAGGAATATTCAAATAGTGAAATCGACAAACATCCAGAATCCAGTATCAGCTAATGCCGGCAATGATTTTCGTCGAAGCAACACAACTTGAAACAGGAAGTTTTATGCAACTAAAGGGTTATGCCAACTGCTTCAAGACTTTTTCAGCCGCTTTTACCGTAGACTCAATATGATCTGTTTCATGCGCCGCTGACATAAAAAACACTTCAAACTGGGACGGAGCAAGGTATATTCCTTCGGATCGCATTCCCTGATAATACGAAGAGAACTTCGCCAGATCACTTTTTTTCGCATCATTGAAATTAAGCACTTTATCTTTGGTA
>JAFDFT010000533.1 GCA_019309685.1 Deltaproteobacteria bacterium | reverse complement strand
ACCCTCCGTATTCCTTGGGCCAGGGCCGAGTCAACCATCCCCTTTTTCCCATTTCTTTTGCCATGTATTTATGAAACGCAAAACCCTCGTCAGTGTTCAAGGAACCGCTTTCGTGGTATTCCGGAGGCGCGTTCTTCATCTCCGCTTCGAAAAAGGCTTCGAATTCCTTTTTTAACGCTTTCTGTTCTTCCGTTAGACTAAAATCCATTACAATTCCTCCTGTTATTATATTTATTTAAATCATTTATCGGCCATCTATTTCAAAACTTGAAAGATAATCATCTGAAACGATTCGAAACTTCTGAAATCTTGCCCAAACACTAGGCCTTTTATCAACATTTACCAGTGATGAGCGAAAAATGATAAGAAATCCCTATTTTGATGTCAAGCTAAAAGCTATTACGGACATCATCGTTTAAAAAACCATCTACCTAAATATTTGAGGAAAGACCAGGCAGAACCCTTTAAAACAAACGGCTGTCCCGTCTTAACAATCCAAGGCCTGAGACGATACGATTGATCTGGTTGGTTCCCTCGTAAATTTGTGTCAGTTTAGCATCCCGCATAAGTTTTTCCACAACAGAGCCCTTCATGAATCCGGCACCAGCATGCAGCTGAACAGCATCTGTCGTGATCTTCATGGCTGCGTCTGAGCTAAAAAACTTGGCCGCTGCCGCTTCTATATTAACAGGCATATGCTGATCGAGCATCCAGCCGGACTGAAGATACATGGCTCTGGATGCCATGATCAAAGCGTGCATATCCGCCAGCATAAAGTGAACGGCCTGGAACTGGCTGACAGGCTGACCGAATTGTACCCGTTTTTGGGTTCTGTCAATACATTCATCCAGCGCTTTTTGTGAAATGGCAGTGCAGACAGCGGCAATATTGACACGGCCCCGGTCCAGCGCCATCATGGCAAGTTTGAATCCCTTCCCTTCCTCGCCGATAAGATGTTCTTTGGATACTTCCACATCATTGAAAAAGAGCTCCACCACATTCAACGCACGCTGTCCCATTTTGTCCTCGATCTTTCCCACAGATATGCCAGGGGTATCCCTGGGTACTGCAAAACAGCAAATCCCTTTGTTTCCTTTGGAAGGATCCGTGGTAACAAACAGGCACAAAAGATCGGCAAACTGTCCGTTTGTTATATAACATTTGGAACCGTTGATGATGTAATTATCCCCTTTTTTCTCGGCCGTCGTCTGCATCCGCGCTGCATCCGAACCCGCCTCGGGTTCAGTCAGGCAAAAACAGGCGCTGCGGTGACTTTCCGTCATTTTTCCCAGAAATTTCTTCTTCTGTTCCTCTGTCCCGCCGATTTCAATGGCCCCGGTACCCAGGTGGGATATACCGATCATCTGGCCGATGGCACAGCAATCGTAGTTAAGGGTTTCTGTTACTATATAGTGATCGATATGGTTCATCCCGGTGCCACCGTATTCTTTGGGTATGTTGGTGTACAGAAAACCCAATTCATGGGCTTTTTTCATTATTTTTTCCGGGAATTCTCCTTTCTCATCCGCTTCCAAAGCAGCGGGTTTAATTACGCCTGTTGAGAATTCTCTTGCCGATTCAACCAGCTGTTTCTGCTCTTTACTAAGACTAAAATCAATCATTATTTTCTCCTTTTTTAAATCTATTGGATAATCAAGACCTTAAGATAACAGTTTGATCACTTCCACTACATAGCTTAATTCGCAATTCAGAGCTTAACATTCTTCTTACAATGGCTGTTTTAGTGTGCCGCACGACTATTCAAACTCAAAAAAAGCATTTGAGACCACAACCCGGTCAGCAACACACGCTTCAAACACAACGCGGCCAGGTCCATCATCCCAGGCACGGACTTGAAGCGTATCACCGAGCATTACGGGTGAGGAAAAACGGACCTTGATTTTGCGAAATCGATTGGCATCACCATCGTATAATGCATCCAACAGCATGTGTGCGCAATGGCCAAACGTACACAGACCATGTAAAATGGGCGCGTTAAAGCCGCCAAATTTGGCGGCTTCGGGGTCGATATGCAAAGGATTGTAATCACCGGATAAGCGATAAATATGGGCCTGGTTGTCCGGAATTAATACGGATGCCACAGTGTCAGGGTCACGGTCCGGTACCACGATCTTTGCAGAATACGTTTGCCCGCTCCCTTCAAACGGTTCAATGTCCTTCAGCTTTTCAACGCCGCGGCGAAATGAACCATGTATCATTCGCAGGTACAAATTGCCGTCCGCATCGGTCACTTCGCTTTCGGTTTCCACAAAGCCATTCCCGGTTCCGCGCGGATGTACCCCGATTAGTCGCGACGTGATTTGAACTGTCCCTTCGGTGGGCAGCGGTCGAACCATCTCCAAATAACGCTCAGCGTCGATGTTCAAAGGTCCCGGCGAAGGAGGTATCAGGTTTTCATCAATGGGTGCTCCTGCAGAGGCCCAGCGAATGGGAAACGTCGGAAAAACCGCGAAATCAGGATTCCCCTCGTAGACGAACCTTAAATCCCGCGTGCCAATACCTACCGCGTAAAG
>JAFDFT010000005.1 GCA_019309685.1 Deltaproteobacteria bacterium | reverse complement strand
CTTTAAAAAAACAGGATATGTTGTTGAACCGGATCGTGAAAAAGCTATAACCCTTGGCATCAGGGCTTCCAACCCGAACGACATCGTCCTGATAGCGGGAAAAGGCCATGAAACCTACCAGGTCTTAGGGACGAAGACTGTTCCATTTGATGACAGGGTCATGGCCGAAAAAGTGCTTACAGTGTTAAATTGAATAAAATAGTAGACATAATACATATTTTCTCAAAGCCATATCGATTTTAAGCGTGTTTAAGTTTTAGGTGTTTAGAGTTAGGTTTAGATATCAAATATTAAACGACACTTTTGTTAAGGATGATGAAGGCCTTATCAAATTACTTAAGGCAAGCAAATGATGATTGCGGAAAACAAAAATTCAAAATCAACACGTGATATGTCGTGGGAAACCGTAGATATCCTTGAAGCTGCCAATGGTACAATACTTCAGGGAGATAAGGGGCTTTCATTTTCCGGAATTTCCATTGATTCACGAACCATAAAAAAGGATGAATTATTTATCGCCATTAAAGGAGACGTTTATGACGGGCATCATTTTCTAAAAGAAGTAACAAACAAAGGAATACACGGATTCGTTATTAACGCACATATGTCCGAAAGCATAAACCTCAATGAATACAAAACAAAGGAAATCGTTTTTATATCAGTCAATGACACCTTTAGGGCGCTGGGTGATCTGGCGGGTTACAAAAGAAAAAATTCGGATGTCTTTGTTGTGGGCATTACCGGATCCAATGGAAAAACAAGCACTCGAGAAATGACAGCATCTATAATGTCTCAGCACTTTAACACCTTAACAACCAGCGGAAATTTTAATAATGAAATCGGATTGCCTCTTACTCTTTTTAAACTCAACGATTCTCATGAGTGGGCAATTTTAGAGATGGCCATGAACAAGCCCGGTGAAATAAAAAGACTCTCAGAGATCTGTTTGCCGGACATCGGTGTGATTACAAATATAGGACCTGCACATCTTGAGGGTCTGGGCTCTATTGAAGGGGTGATGCATGCAAAAGGAGAGCTTTTAGAAACATTGACACCCCATGGGACGGCAATTTTGAATGCTGACGACCCCATGACCCCAACGCTTGCGATAAAAACAGAAGCAGATATTTTGCTTTTCGGATTATCTGAAAAGGCAGATATAAGAGCAGATAAAATAAAAGAAACCAATCATGGGACTCATTTTACACTGACATTACCGTCTCAACAGGTCCCGATTGATCTCAAGGTTCCGGGCAGTTTTATGGTGTCCAACGCGCTTGCTGCGGCGGCTGTGGGCCATCTTCTCAAACTGTCCCCGGATACCATTAAAAAGGGGCTGGAAAATTTCATACCGGTTCCTGGAAGAATGAACATCCTAACGACAAAAAATAATATACATATAATTGATGATACATATAATTCAAATCCCGGCTCCATGGCCGCCGCGATCCATACGTTGAATGCTTTAAGAAAAGGTCACCGGGCAGTAATTGTAGCAGGTGATATGTGTGAACTCGGAGACGCGTCTCAATTATCACATAAACAGATCGGGTCATTATCCGGACAGTCAAATATCGACAAGCTGTACATCACCGGGGCCTTTGCGAAAGATATGGCTGCCGGAGCCAGGGAAGCTGATATGGATGAGAAGAATATTTTCATTGGAAACAAAGACGACATCATCCATCATCTTATTGACTGGCTTAAACCTGATGACTGGATCCTGGTAAAAGGGTCGAGGGCTATTGGGATGGAAACGGTTGTAACAGGCATTAAAAATCATTTTAAAATCAAATAGTGCCCATCCATTAATTCAATTTTTAAATGGGCACGTAAAAGTGTTTTCAATTCATAAATGAGTAATTTTTTGCAAGGTCAAGGAAATCAAGGAATTGCGCGGAGGTGTACATGGGTACATCGCACAAGCAATTTCGCAGATTTATCCGCCTCAGGCGGGTTGACGCAAAAATTGCGGAAAAGGACCATTTCATGGATTAAAACCAGATAGGGGTGGTACTATATGCTATATCATTTGCTTTATCCGTTAAGTGATTCCATATCCATTTTTAATGTGTTCAGGTATATTACCTTCAGGGCTATTTACGCAGGCTTGACCGCATTTCTCATCTGCTTCTTTCTGGGCCCCTGGGTCATTCAAAAACTTAGTGATATGCAGATCGGTCAGTATATCCGAAAAGATGGCCCCAAAGGGCACCACTCAAAAGCGGGCACACCAACAATGGGAGGACTTCTGATTATCTTCTCAATCACCTCATCTGTACTGCTGTGGACAAATCTGGCTAATCTGTTTGTATGGATCGTTCTTTTGTCCCTCATTGGCTATGGAGCGATTGGTTTTATTGATGATTATGCGATGCTGATTAAAAAGCGGAATAAGGGGCTGTCCGCGAGAAGAAAATTCCTTTTGCAAATAATGTTATCCATTACTATTGGACTGCTTGTTTATCTGTCACCGAATTTTTCAACAAAGGTGACCCTCCCATTTTTTAAAGATGTATCACCGGACTTTAAATGGGGATACATACTTTTTGCCGCATTGGTCATTGTTGGAACTTCAAATGCAGTCAATCTTACGGACGGACTCGACGGTCTTGCTATTGGTCCTTTGATTATTGTTGGCGCAACATACATGGTTTTTGCGTATGTGACCGGAAATATCAAAATTGCCGAATATCTTCAGATAAACTATGTGGCCGGCACCGGTGAAATAGCAATTTTATGCGCCGCATTGGCAGGTGCGGGTCTTGGATTCTTATGGTTCAACACCTATCCAGCACAGATCTTTATGGGAGACGTTGGCTCGCTTTCCCTTGGAGGTACTATAGGTACTATAGCCGTCATCACAAAGCAGGAAATACTGCTCGTTATCGTTGGCGGACTCTTTGTCGTAGAGACCTTATCGGTCATTTTTCAAGTTGGATTTTTTAAAATTACAAATGGTAAGCGTATTTTTAGAATGGCACCGCTTCACCATCATTTTGAATTAAAAGGATGGCCTGAGCCAAAAGTCATTGTAAGATTCTGGATTATTTCGATAGTGCTCGCGCTTATTTCAATGAGTACATTGAAGATTAGATAATCTTTTTTGATTTTATTTATTTGAATGAAACTGAAAAATAATAAAATTCTTATTGTCGGTCTTGGTAAAACAGGTGTTTCAACGGCAAAATTTTTGAAACAAAAAGGTGCAATAGTTACCGCAACAGACAGTAATAAGGAACAGGAGCAAGATAATGAGGTGAGATCACTGATTGATCTCGGCGTACATTTAGAGATCGGATATCACAAACCCGAATCCTTTGAGCAGGCGGATATGATTATCCTCAGCCCCGGTGTGCCGCATACAATAGCACCGGTTAAAAAAGCAAAAGCAAAAGGGATCTCTGTTATTGGTGAAATTGAAATGGCTTCCAGATTCATCAAAGAGCCGATTGTCGCGGTAACCGGAACAAACGGCAAAACGACTACAACAACCCTTTTAGGCGAGATGCTCACACAGTCCGGTTTCAAGGTTTTTGTTGGAGGCAATATCGGCAATCCGCTTATTGACTACGCGGGCAGTCCGGAAAAGGCAGATATCATCGTTGCAGAAATAAGCAGTTTTCAGCTCGATACAATTGAAACATTTCGGCCAAAGGTGGGAGTTCTTTTAAACATAGCAGAAGATCATATGGACCGATATAAGGATTTTAATGATTATGCCAGGTCAAAATGCCGGATTTTTGAAAATCAAAAAAGCAGTGATGTCGCAGTTTTTAACGGTGCCGATCCAACAACACGATCCATATGCCGAAATATTATCAGTAAAAAATTGGTCTTTTCTAATAATGGGAATTTAGACTCAAAAAAACCGGGCAACAACGCGTTGATATCTAAAACAAATATACTTTTTACCATAAATAATAAAAAGGCCGAATCGCTGGAGATTTCCAGCATAAAACTTCCAGGTTCTCACAATCTTGAAAATGTCGCTGCTTCGGGTCTGGCTGCATTCGCTGCTGGAGGTTCTTTTAAGGGAATCCAACTGGCGATCAGTTCATTCAAAGGGCTTCCGCATCGTTTTGAATATGTTACCACAATAAACGGGGTCCAATATTTCAACGATTCAAAAGCAACGAATGCTCATGCGGTTGAAAAAGCGTTGCATGCTTTCAACGTGCCTGTTGTTCTGATCATGGGGGGGCGTAATAAAGACGTAGACTTTCACATGCTCGAAAATAGTATACGCACGCATGTAAAGAAATTAATTGTTTTTGGAGAAGCTGAAGAAGAAATTCGTTCCACTCTCGGGCCTATTACGAAAACGGAGATTGCCGCATCCATGGATGAAGCTGTTGCCAAAGCGCATGCGTCAGCAGAACCGGGAAATGCAGTGCTGTTATCACCTGCCTGTTCCAGTTTTGACATGTATAACAATTACGCGGAAAGAGGCGACAATTTTCGCGAAGCAGTGAATGGTTTAAAAAAAGGTTAAGATGAAAAAGCCTATCACCCATAGCAACCAGACTTCCGCATCCGGCACTTATGACATACCGCTGATGTTTCCGGTCCTCTTTCTGGTCGGCATCGGCATTGTCATGGTGTACAGCGCCAGCTCCGCGCTCGCATTAAAAAAGTTTGGATCTGATTTTTACTTCTTAAAGAAACAGGCCCTTTTCGCCCTGATAGGTATATTGGTTCTGGTGGCGTGCAAGCATATACCATACAAGGTATACCGCCATTTTACCTACCCTCTTCTTTTGCTGTCCATCGTCTTTCTGATTGCTGTTCACATATCCGGGTTGACCTACACCGCGGGCGGATCGACCCGATGGATTCGCATTGGAAGTTTTACGTTTCAGCCCTCAGAATTTGCCCGGTTTTCCCTTATTATTTATCTCGCGTATTCTTTGAATAAAAAAATGGCAGACATCAAAGATTTTTATATAGGTTTTTTGCCGCATACTATTGTGCTTAGTGTATTTACGCTTCTGATTTTTATTCAACCGGATTTTGGTTCGATTGTTATCCTTGGAACGATCACCTGGATGATGATGTTCATTGGCGGGGTAAGATTGCTCCATTTAGCAACATCTTTGGTACTACTCCTACCTGTAGCGTATCTGTTTTTAACCAGCGCACAATATCGCGTCAGCCGGCTGGTGTCATTTTTAAACCCATGGCAATACCCAACAGACGAAGGATATCAGATCATTCACTCCTTTATGGCGTTCGGATCAGGTGGCATATGGGGTGCCGGTATTGGCAAGGGGTACCAAAAACTTTTTTATCTTCCCGAACCTCATACCGATTTCATCTTTTCTGTAATCGGAGAAGAACTCGGTCTCATAGGTGTACTGATTATTTTAAGTCTTTATTTTCTGATTTTATGGCGAGGCATCAGTATTGCTCGAAACGCAAAAGACATGTTTGGCGCATTCCTGGCCATTGGCTTTACATCAGCCATCACGCTTCAAGCGTGTATTAACATGTGTGTCGCCCTGGGCCTGCTGCCCACAAAGGGGCTTACCCTCCCCTTCTTAAGCTACGGCGGTACATCGCTGTTGATCAATATGGCTTGCGTAGGAATACTTATGAATATAGGAGCATCCAGAACTCAATGAACGCAAAAGCTGTAAATACTAATAAAATGGGGCATCGATTTCTCATCGCCGGGGGCGGTACGGGAGGACATCTTTTCCCCGGGATAGCTATCGCTCAGGAAGTGATGACAAGAAGTCCGAAAAACAAAGTTCTTTTTGTCAGCTCAGGCAAACCCTTTGAAAAAGATATTTTATCTAAAAACGGTTTTAAACATATTACGATCAGTTCAGGAGGAATCAAACGGCTCAGTTTACAACAGCAATTTCGATCAGCCATAAAAATACCAAAAGGTATTTTACAATCGGTCTTTATTCTAAAAACATTTAAACCCAGTATCGTTATAGGGGTTGGCAGCTACTCAGCGGGCCCGGTCGTCATCGGGGCATGGTTGATGAGAATCATTGTCGTTCTTCATGAACAAAACACCATTCCGGGCATTACAAACAGGATCTTATCCTATTTTGCCAAAAGGATATATATTTCTTTTGAAGATACGAAGCAGCGTTTAAAATCTAGAAAGGTTTATTATACTGGAAACCCGGTACGGAAGGGATTTCTTGAACAAGCAGCCTTAAGCAACAGGACCCATAAAAATAGTTCTGATAAAAAAGATCTGTTTACGATACTTATTTTAGGGGGCAGCCAGGGAGCACATGCCTTGAATATGGCCGTCATTGAATCCTTAACGCATTTGAAAGATAATGGTAATTTTTATTTCATCCATCAAACCGGAGTTCAGGATGAACGTGAAGTGAAACATGCGTATCAATCACTGAACATTTCTTCTGTTATTCAAGCGTTTTTTGACGATATGGTTCAGCAATACAAACAGGCGGATCTTGTTATATGCAGATCTGGAGCGACAACAGTGGCGGAAATTACCGCGATGGGGAAAAGCGCGATATTCGTCCCCTATCCTTTTGCAGCGGATAATCATCAGGCCGTAAATGCAAAGTCGTTAGCGAATATTGGGGCTGCTGAGATGATTCTGGAAAAGGATTTATGCACGAAACTGCTGACCCGAAGAATTGAATATTATGCGTCGCATCCGGATGCGCTTTCTTTAATGGCAGCAAAGGCAAAACAAATGGGAAGGCCTGAAGCGGCAAAAATAATTGTTGATGACTGCTTACGGCTTTTAAACACTTAAACAATATCCATGATACACATATAATATTTTTCTGAACTCATGTACTTAAAAAAGTATCACATACATTTTGTAGGAATTGGCGGCATTGGGATGAGCGGTATTGCTGAGCTACTTTTAAATCTCGGCTATAAGGTGTCAGGGTCTGATATGAATTTGTCAGATATCACCCAGCGTCTAAAAAGTCTCGGCGGTACAATATTTGAAGGGCATTCAGCCAGCCAGATTGCCGGCGCAGATGTTATTGTTGTTTCTTCAGCGATTCATTCTGACAATCCGGAAATATTGGCAGCTCGACAGGCGTCTACCCCCGTAATCCCCAGAGCGGAAATGCTCGCGGAACTAATGCGCTTAAAATACAGTATCGCGGTTGCCGGAGCTCACGGCAAAACCACGACAACGTCTATCATCGCCTCCATCCTCGATAAAGGCGGTTTTGACCCGACCGTTGTCATCGGCGGGAAGCTGAAAAGTATTGGTTCAAATGCCGTTCTTGGAAAGGGTGATTTTATTGTGGCAGAAGCCGATGAAAGCGATGGGTCGTTTTTGAAATTTTCTCCTGCCATAGCAGTGGTAACAAATATTGATAAAGAGCATATGGATTTTTATAAGGACTTAGATACTATCAAAAATACCTTTTTAAATTTTCTGGACGGAATCCCCTTTTACGGGCTGGCTGTTCTCTGTCTGGATAATGAATCTATACAGGATATACTCCCAAAAATAAAGAAACGGTTTACAACATACGGTATGAGCACACAAGCTGACTATCAAGCGCTGGATGTGACGTTTGCCGACCACAAAAGTTTGTTTACCGTTCATCACCTTGGTGAAAAGCTGGGTCACATCACTTTAAACCTGTCTGGCATGCACAATGTTTACAATTCCATGGCAAGCATTGCTGTGGGAATAGAGCTGGATATTCCATTCGAAGTCATTAAAGACGCCCTGGAATCGCTTGAAGGTGTTCAGCGAAGACTTGAGATAAAAGGAGAACAAAGAGGCATTACAGTCGTTGACGATTACGGGCATCATCCAACAGAAATCAAAACAACGCTTCAGGCTGTAAAAGAGTGCTGGCCGAATCGCCGCATCGCTGTGGTTTTTCAGCCGCATCGTTACACCAGGACAAAAGCGCTCTTTGATGATTTTAAACGATCATTTTATCAGTCAGATATACTTTTGGTCTTGCCAATATATTCCGCCGGAGAAGAAATGCTGGAAGGGATCAATAGCGAAGTATTATGCGAGGCAATTATCTCCCATGGTCATCGGGAGGTATTTTACATAGAAGATTCCAGTTTAGCGGTCACCAGTCTTAAAGAAATTTTAAAAGAGGGCGATGTTCTTCTAACGCTCGGTGCTGGAAATGTATGGCAGGTAGGTGAAATTTTGCTCAAAGAATTATCCCATAACGGATAACGCTTGTAATAAATATTTAAACTATTAGATATGACAACAACATTAGACACAAAGGATACACAGTGGCTCAAAAGCTTTTTTGGCAAGAACGTTAAGTTTAACGAATCCATGTCAAAACACACATCATTACGCGTAGGCGGGCCTGCGGACGTATTTGTCACACCGAAGAACCAGGACCAATTATTTGAACTCATCGGCTGGGCAGCTCACAGACAAATTCCGTATTTGGTAGTTGGTGAAGGAACAAATCTTTTGGTTAAAGATAAGGGAATACGGGCAATCATCATATCTTTAGTAACATGCTTAAACGAAATCACGAAAACTGATTTAGGTAAAAGTAAATATCGTGTTGACGCAATGGCAGGTGCGTCATTGAAATCACTTTGCAGGTTTGCCATTAATAATAGTCTTTCAGGAATGAATTTTGCAATTGGTATCCCCGGAACAATTGGCGGCAGCATTAAAATGAACGCTGGAACTTCTCAAGGCGTAATGGAAGATGTCCTTGATACAATACTGTTGTTACTCCCTGACGGAAAAATACAAAACATTGGCAAAAACCAACTTGATTTTAGCTATCGAAATCTCTCGTTGGGCAGCAATGGTAATGAGCCAGCAGGTAACTATCCGATCATATTAAGTGGGTGCTTTATACTGAACCATACCCATGACCAGGAATTTAAAAATGAAGCAAAATTAATTCTAAAAGATCGGAAGAAAAAACAGCCTATAGGATGGGCAAGCGCCGGATGTTTCTTTAAAAATCCATCAACGAAGCAGCCAGCAGGAATGCTAATGGATCAAGCCGGGTTAAAAGGGAAAACAAAGGGAAGGGCAAAGATATCAACAAAACATGCCAATTTCATACTAAATACCGGAAACGCGACCGCAGCTGATATACTGTGGCTTATGAAATACGCCCAGGAAATAGTTTTTAAACAATTTAATATCAATCTTCAACCAGAGGTGAAAATTGTTGGGGAATAAACCTAAATCTAAAAATGTTTATAAAAAAACGCCCGCTAAAGGAAAGCCTTTTATATTTCGGCATTTTGGTTTCCTTTTAAAATCATTTTTCACTTTGGGTTTTTTTATAATCATTAGCTTTTTCTTTATCTCCGTCTACAATCTGATTGCGCAGTGGAATTATCTTAACGTAAAAACAATTTCAGTGAACGGGAATTCACAATTATCAGAAGAACAGATAATTAAATATTCGAAACTTGATATAGGGGAAAATATCTTCTCTATAAATCTTTCAGCCGCAAAACAAAGTCTTTTATTACATCCAAAGATCGTATCGGCTGAAATCATAAGAAATTTTCCTGCGGACGTTACCGTTAACGTTAAAGAACATCGGCCAATTGCAATTCTCGATTTGGGACGCACGTTTGCTATTAATCATTCTGGAGACATATTCATTGAAACATCTTCTTCCGAATTTAATCGATTGCCCCTTATCGTTGGCTTCCAACCTTCGGATATTGATCCAGCCGGAGAAATAAATGGTATACCGTTTAATGAAGTGATTAAAATATTACATCTTGGCTTAAAATCGGATAACATTTTATCAATAAACAGTATCAAACGGATAGATGTGGACAAACAAACAGGGCTCACGGTGAACGCCCATGGACGGATAAAATCTATAAAATTAGGATACGGCAACTATCCAATAAAATATGAAAGATTAAAATCTATTTTTGTCTTTTTAAAGGAAAGGCCCGATCTGAAAGATTTTATATCTATCGATTTGAGAAATCTTAATCGGATTGTATTAAAACCTTCACGGATCTGATTATATTTAAGTCATAAGGAGGCTTAATATGCAAGGACAGGAAAATATCATCGTCGGTCTTGACATTGGCACAACAAAAATGTGCGCCGTAGTGGGTGAAGCGTCAGGAAATGAAATAAATATCATTGGTATCGGCACGCATCCATCCATCGGGCTGCGCAAAGGGGTCGTTGTCAACATTGAGTCTACTGTTGAATCGATCAAAAAGGCGGTTGAAGAGGCCGAACTGATGGCGGGTTGCGAGATTTCTTCTGTATATACAGGTATCGCAGGCGGCCATATCACCGGTTTTAACAGTCGTGGAATCGTAGCGATAAAGGGCCAGGAAATTACCGAACATGATGTTCAAAGAGTTATCGACGCGGCTCGTGCAGTCGCCATTCCAATGGATCGCGAGGTCATACACGTGCTCCCGCAGGAATTCATTGTTGATGAACAAACAGGCATACAAAACCCCGTGGGTATGGCCGGAGTTCGGCTGGAAGCTAAGATTCATATCGTCACCGGTGCGGTTACGTCCGCTCATAATATTGTAAAATGTGCGAATCGTGCGGGACTCGATGTCTGTGATATTGTCCTAGAATCGCTTGCTTCCGGAGAGGCAGTACTAACCGATGAAGAAAAGGAACTCGGCACAGCGCTTGTGGATTTGGGCGGTGGAACAACAGATCTGGCAATTTTTTCCAGTAACAATATCCGGCACACATTCGTTCTCGCTCTTGGCGGCAACAATCTCACCAATGATATTGCCATAGGATTACGTGCACCGTTGGCTGAAGCTGAAAAAATTAAAATTAAACATGGTGGGTGTTTTGTTCAAAACATCAGCAGCGATGAAGTCATAGAAGTCCCCGGAATGGGCGGGCGAAAACCGAAACAGTTGTCACGTCAGCTGCTTGGAGAGATTCTCGAACCCCGTGTGGAAGAGATTTTCACGTTGCTCAATAGAGAAATCTACAGAGCGGAAATGGAAGATCTTATCCCTTCAGGTATTGTCATCACAGGAGGTACTGCCCTGTTAAATGATGTGAGTGAGATGGCTGAATCTATTTTTAACCTGCCCACCCGACTCGGAAAGCCCAGAGGAATCAGAGGCCTGGTGGATGTGGTAAACAATCCCATGTACGCCACCGGCGTCGGTCTGGTTATGTACGGCGCTAAAAATCAAACATCAAAGAAATTTAGAATACGAGACAGAAATATTTTTAACCGTGTTACCAGCAGAATGAAAAAATGGTTTAATGAAATTGTCTAAACTTATAAATAGAACTTTATAAAGGGGGAAAATATGTTTACCTATGTAGATAGTGAAAAGTCAGCAAAAATTAAAGTTGTTGGTGTGGGCGGTGCAGGTGGAAACGCAATCAATAATATGATCGCCTCAAAACTCCAGGGTGTAAAGTTTATCGTAGCCAATACAGATGCGCAATCACTGGAAATATCAAAAGCACCGATTAAGCTTCAGCTCGGTGAAAAACTTACACTGGGTCTTGGAGCCGGGGCTAATCCTCAAATCGGTAGAGATGCTGCCATTGAAAACAGTGATATCATCCGTAATACCCTTGACGAAAGCCACATGGTATTTATCACTGCGGGATTTGGCGGCGGAACTGGCACAGGCGCCACACCTGTTATTGCACAAATTTGTAAAGATTTGGGTGTGCTGACCGTCGCGGTCGTGACGAAGCCTTTTTCCTTTGAAGGGAAAAAACGGTTGAAACAAGCAGAAGAAGGGATTAATGAGTTAAAAAAATCCGTAGATACAGTAATTACCATACCCAATGACAGACTCAGAGGTTTTGCGCCGAAAAACGCGAAAATGGTTGAGATGTTCAGAAGAGCGGATGAAGTTCTTCTTCATTCCGTAAAGGGAATTTCGGACCTGATCATGATGCCCGGCCTTGTGAACCTTGATTTCGCGGATGTGAAAACAATCATGTCGAAAGCTGGGATGGCAATCATGGGAATTGGTAAAGCCAGAGGTGAAAACCGGGCAACTGAGGCAGCTGAGCTTGCTATCGCTCACCCACTTTTAGAAGACGCTTCTATCTCAGGTGCAAAAGGTGTTTTAATTAACATCACCTGTTCCTCTGACTTGACCATGGAAGAAATGACAGAAGCTTCTGAACGAATTTATAATGAGGTGGGCACTAACGCGGAAATTATCTGGGGAACAGTTATAGATGATAACCTCGGTGAAGAAATGAGGGTAACAGTCATCGCGACCGGTATTGGTTCCGGACCTGAATCATCCATATCTGAAAAGCACATTAAATCGCCGAAAGCCAGCAATGTAATGGATTTTCCGTTTTCAAATGCTCACAATGATGCTGTTGATTTAGACAGACCGACGTTTATTCGAAACGAAGAAGAGTCAATAGATCAAACCGAGGGTTCGGTTCAAAAAAGACTTAAAAAAATGGCGGGCGACAACAATGACCTTGACGTTCCGGCATTTTTACGAAAAGACGCGAACTAATTTCCATCCATAAATGGCCCTTTTCCGCAATCTCTGCGTCAACCCGCCTGAGGCGGATAAATCTTCGGAATTGCTTTTGCGATGTGCCAGAGTACACCTCCGCGCAATTCCTTGATTTTCTGGTTATTGCGATAATTTCCTCATTTCTGGATTGGAAACAGTTTTTTTCTCATTTTTTGAAATTGAATTAATAGATGGGCACTAACGAGTACCATATATTACGATGGCAAGGAAACAGAGCAAATTTAAAAGAAAGGGTTTTGATGGACCAGAAGAAATAGGCGCGATTAAAAAATCCTGGGCAGGCCGCACCCGTGTACTTCTTGTTTATCCAAACACCTATCACGTGGGGATGTCCAATCTTGGTTATCAGGCGGTCTATGCTCTGTTTAATGAAAATGATCATATTGTCTGTGAGAGATTCTTTCTGCCCGATAGCAAGCTGTATACCCACAAACAGTTCATTTCACTAGAATCAGGTAGACCTTTTTCCCATTTTGATAGTATCGCTTTTTCTTTATCTTTTGAAATCGATTATCTGAATATGTTGGAAATTCTTTCACTCTCAGGACTTCCACTGAATTCAAAAGATAGAGATATTAATTGCCCGCTAATTATAGCGGGTGGTGTTGCATGCATGCTCAACCCTGAACCTATTTCACCGTTTGTTGACTGTTTCCTTATCGGTGAAGCAGAAGTTATCCTACCAGAATTTATCGATAATTACGACCCTTCTGAAAACAAACATTCCAGCTTGAAAAAACTTGCTGCAAAGGTTCCCGGAATATACGTCCCTCAATTCTATAAAGAATCATACAACAAAGACAATACCCTTCGTACGTTTGAAACAATTGAAGATGTGCCTGAAAAGATTAACCGTCGCTTTGTAAAAAATCTTTCCGATATCTCAACCCAAAGCACTTTGCTTACTCCAAACACAGCTTTTTCCAATGCTTTTTTAATAGAAATCGGACGCGGCTGTTATCACGGATGCAGATTTTGTGCTGCTGGATATATTTACAGGCCGCCGCGGTTCAGACCAACTTCACAAATCAGTGAATCCTTTGATCATGCTTTCCCTCTTACGGATAAAATCGGCCTGGTAGGATCTGCTGTTTCAGATCTTCCAGGCATTATTGATCTATGCGAAAAGGCGCATCAGCATCATCGATATCTTTCCTTTAGCTCCATCAGGGCAGACGCTCTAACTCCTGAACTGGCAACCGCACTTCATAACGTTGGTGTCAAAACCGCAACCATTGCTCCTGAGGGAGGATCAGAACGGATACGAAAAGTGATCAATAAAGGGATAACAGAATCGGACATCCTTCAGGCAACTGAATTTCTGGTCACTGCAGGCATACCTAATTTAAAACTGTATTTCATGATTGGACTGCCCACTGAAACGATGGATGACATTGAGGGGCTTGTAAAGTTATGTGAATCCATTAAAAACAGCTTTTTGACATTCAGCAGACCTCAAAAGAAAATGGGAAATATTACTGTAAGCCTTAACCCTTTCATTCCAAAACCTTTTACACCTTTCCAATGGACGCCAATGGACCATGAACAGTCGTTGAAAACAAAAATTAAATATATTAAAAAAGGATTGAAACCTATCCCCAATATGGACCTTCAGATTGAAAAACCACGATCTGCATATATCCAAACCATGCTCTCCAGAGGAAACAGAAAAATCTCTCTGATCTTAAAACAGGCTTTAAAAAACCAGAGAAATTGGACAAAAACGCTGAAATCCGCACCAATTGATCCGGAATTTTACACGTATAGAGAAATACCCATAAATGAACTGCTGCCCTGGGACTTTATCGACCACGGAATCCACAAACAATTTCTTCAAAAAGAATACAAAAAGGCCATGAACGACCAAATATCTGAACCTTGCCTTATGGATGATTGTAATATCTGCGGTGTATGCAAATAAAATATTTCTTGATTGCCCAACCTGCCCGGTTATACTATTTAGACAAAATATTCTTACTGCCTTTTCCCCGATTCATTAAATGAATAACTCACTAAATTGATTTCATATATAAAATTAATATTTCCTTTCATAATTGCAAATAAAACTCTTGAAAGCTTTTTCGCATTATGGTAGGCGAAGCATGCTTATCTTTTTGAAACTGCCTTTTTTAAGGTAAAGGCTTGGAAGGAAAACATACATGATGACTTCGGAAAAAAAACTGCAATTAGCCAAATGGATTACAGCGATTTTACTGGTTGTTGGTGTTCTCAGTTATATATTTACAGCTTACGCCAGAAAAACCCAGGAAGAATCGATTCAGGATGAACCGGTACGCGTCCTGTATAAAACGCTTGGCGGTAAAGTCTTATTTGACCACAAAACCCATATTTCAGAAACGAAATATGGACTTTCGTGCACAGATTGTCACCATCATCCTGAAGATGAAGAAGAAGCGATTCGGTCGTGTAGCTTTTGCCATGTGTCCCCGGCAAAGGATGAAGCCTTTCATCCGAACTGTCTTGACTGCCACGACCAGGAAGAAGTCGAAGATGTTGAAACAAACAATCAGGTTGATTCAACACATTCACGCGGAGAATGTATCAAATGCCATACAGAGTATGGAAAAGGACCGATAGATTGCGAAAAGTGCCACTCCAAATAACATAAGGATTATTTCTCATAGCAAAGCAAAAAGAATAAAGGGTTAAATATGATAAAAAAATCATTTTTGGGTTTTGCAAAACCAGAAATAAAATACGACGTATTGGATGACGTTTCTTTAGAGCTCTATGATATCCCGATACCTGAGTCTGTTGTCCTTTTGTCAGACGGCTCCCCAAGCCAAAACCCTCAATTAGCCATTAACATTGGGGACAGGGTTAAAACCGGCCAGAAACTCATCCCATATAAAGACAACGATTCTTATGTAATATCTTCGGTTACAGGTACCATATCTTCTATTTCACCATATTTGGGAGACTATGGGAAAACATATACCGCCATATCCATCGATGTTGACGCGAATGAGACATTTGATGAAACATTTAAAAAATCAAGTGAAACCCTTACCCTTGAGACTGCTTCAAACTATTTTGCTTTTCTTCCAGGGAATCTGCCTTTTCATACATTTTCTAATTCTGAGAAGCCAATTACCAAAATAATTGTTTTCGGTGGTAATACGGATCTGCTGATTACAACGAATCAATACGTCATTAAATCAGAATTAGACAATATAACCAAAGGGATAAGCATATTAAAAACCATAACCGGAATCAATGACGTTGTTATCGCTGTTCCTCGTGAATTGCTGCAGGGGGCTGGCCATACCGGAGCGAAATTAAAAGCTGTTGATCTAGAGTATCCATCTGCAAATCCCTATTTTATTATGCAAAATGTGTTCAATCAGGTGATACCTGCCGGAAAGGAAATTATTGACTCTGGCGTGTGCTTTCTCAGTGCTGAATCGGTTGCCTCTGTTGGCAAGGCGGCTATAACAGGACAGATACCGGTAACGAAAATTATAACACTTGTTAATAAAGATGGAACCAAAGGTCTGATATCAGCCAGAATCGGAACCACGATGAAAGATATTTTCAATGCCTGTAATATTGATCTCAATGAAAAAGACCGCTTGATCATTGGAGGCCCCTTAACCGGATCATCGATATTTAGTATTGACCATCCGGTTCACACAGATACGGATGCCATAATGATTCAGGATCGGGAGACAATATCACTTTCGGAAGATACCCCATGCATTAATTGCGGAGAATGTATCCGAATCTGTCCCGCGAAAGTACCAATTAACATTCTTGTCCGGTTTCTTGAAGCCGGTAAGTACGAGGAGGGTGCGGATGAATATGATCTTTACTCATGTATTGAATGCGGTCTATGCAGTTTTGTTTGTGTCTCCAAAATACCAATTTTTCAACTAATCAGACTGGCAAAATACCAGCTTTCAATGATCATTGAACAGCCTGATACAGTGGAGGCAGAAGATGAATAAGGATAAACAGTTTATCGTATCACATGCACCTTTCTGGCATAATGGAAGCTCCATTCCTGAAAGAAATGTCAATATTATACTGGCAGCCTTGATTGCTGTTATACCCGGCATTTTTCAGTACGGTCTGCCCGCCATTGCAGTGGTTTCGCTGTCTGTTTCCATGGCAATGATATGGGAACTCGCATTAAACTGGTTAACGAAGCGGCCTGTTTCTATAGGTGACGGAAATGCCGCACTGATGGGTCTTTTATTTTCCATGCTCATTCCAGCCACTACGCCCTTTTGGGTCGTTATCACAGGCACTTTTTTAGTTGTCGTGATCGGTAAACAGATTTTCGGAGGTATAGGCGCCAACCCATTTCACCCCGTTCTTATTGGTCTTGCAATCATCAGGGTCTCATGGGGTGAGTTTTTTGACTTTGATCAAGCTCTGCTAAATTATGACCTTGGGTTTCACATGGCATACCCGCTGGCTGCTCTTAAAAGTTTTGGCACTAGTGCCATTGAATCTTTCAGTGCGTTAGATCTGCTTATGGGAAAGCAAATCGGCGGTATTGGCGCAACTTTTGGTATTGGACTTATTTTAGGCGGTATATATCTGATCTTAAGAGGATTTATCCGGTGGGAAATATCTGTTTCCTTTTTAGCAGGTATTTTTATTTCCGCGTTCATATTTAACCAGGTCGACCCATCGAAATACGCAGGGCCTTTATTTCATCTTTTAACAGGATACACTTTAATTGGCGCGTTTTTTCTTTCCACTGATGATTCTTCTTCGCCTGTAAATTTCATCCCAATGCTGATATATGGTCTGGGGTGCGGAATCATGACAATTCTCATCAGGAATATTGGCGCATATGTGGATGGCGTTGTATTTGCGATCCTTTTAATGAATCTTACCAATCCGCTTATTGATAAAATTAGACCCAAAGCCATGGGAAAGGTAATGTAAAATGCGTGAAATGATTACAATGGTATTAGTACTTTCAGTTATGAGCCTCGCATCAGGAGGACTCCTTTCTTTTTTGAATAATAATTATAAAGAATCTATTGAAATTAATGAGCTTGATTTCGTAAAAGGACCGGCGATTAAAAGCATCTTCGATGGTTCTACAAATAATCCAATCGCAGACCGTTTCAAGATAATGGATGGAGATATCGAAAGAACTTTTTTTGTGGGGAAGTTTAACGGTAAAGCAAATACTGTGGCTCTCGAAGGTGTCGGAAAGGGTTATGGTGGTGAATTTGGTATTATTTTTGCTGTGAATGTTGAGGAGGATAAAATCGTCGGTGTAGAAGTAACTACCCATAGTGAAACTCCGGGATTCGGAGCAAATGCAAAGGATGATCCGACTTTTGTTGCCCAGTTTAAAGGTCTTTCAGCAGTGGGCCCATTTAAAATCTCAAACGATGGTGGTCAGATAAACGCTATGAGCGGTGCAACCATAACATCAAAGGCGGTCTGTGACGCTACATCAGAAGCAGGTCAGACGTATACACAATTAAAACCCCAGCTTGAAGAAAAGCTCAAAGAATTTGTCCAGTAGGAGAAAAAAATGGCAAAATCTATTACACAGGAATTCGCAAAAGGCCTCTGGGAAGAAATCCCGCCATTTCGCCTTGTGCTTGGGTTGTGTCCTGTACTCGGCGTGACAACAACCATGGAAAATGGGATAGGGATGGGTCTGGCAACGACATTTGTGCTATTGTGCTCCAACATTCTCGTTTCAGTACTTCGAAACGTAATCCCCTCAAAAGTTAGAATCGCCTGTTTTATCATTATCATCGCTACCTTTGTTATTGTTGTAGAACAACTCATGCAGGCCTATGCAAGCATATATCCTTTATATCTCAAATTAGGCGTATTTATTCCTTTAATTGTTGTTAACTGCATCGTGCTGGGGCGTGCCGAAGCATTTGCTTTCAAAAATAGCATTGCGCGGTCTATGGCTGACGGCCTGGGTATCGGTATAGGATTTACATTGTCGCTTAGCGCTCTTGGGGCTGTTCGCGAAATTATTGGGAATGGAACATTAACGCTTTACGAAAAGCCCTTATTTAATATCGTTTCTTTTGTGCCGTCCTTTCAACCTTTTGAATTTATGGTTAAACCGCCTGGAGCCTTTGTGGCTTTAGGGCTTATGCTGTGCATAATGAATGTCATTGGGAAAAAATAGACTTGTTTAAGTTCATAAAAATGGAGTGTACCAATGGGTGACTATATAGTCCTTATTATTAGCTGTATCTTTGTAAACAACATCCTGCTTGCCCAGTTTTTGGGCAATTGTCCATTTCTCGGGACTTCTAAGAAAATGGAAACCGCCGTTGGGATGGCCATGGCAGTAATTTTCGTCCTTGTTATGGCGGGCGCTATTACATGGTTAATTTATACATATATTCTTGTTCCATTTGATTTGGTATACCTCAGAACCATCTTCTTTATACTTGTCATTGCATCCCTTGTTCAATTTGTTGAAATGTTTCTCAAAAAAAGTATACCAGCGCTTTATGCCGGCCTGGGTATTTTTCTTCCGCTCATCACTACAAACTGCGCGGTATTTGGTGTCTGCATTATTAATATAGATAAAGAATTATCCTTTATGCAATCTATGGTCGCTTCATTCGCGTACGCTGCAGGATTCGGTCTTGCGCTGATATTATTTGCGGGTGTCAGGGAACGTATCCTGCTTGCCCGTGTCCCCAGGCCGCTTCAGGATACCTCCATTGGGCTTATCACAGCAGGCATGATCTCTCTTATCTTCTTCGCTTTTAAAGGGATGGTATAATTTACGCACTACAAGTTCATGAATATGAAGATCTCAAGCGGCTGATCAAGGCTTCCATATCCGCGGGGATAGGCGCTTCAAATGTCATATCTTTTATTGTTTCCGGATGTACCAGTCCAAGGCGCCAACTGTGAAGCATCTGCCTTTTTGCAGCCTTAAAACGATCGGATGGGTTCTTTCTGTTTTTTCTACCGCCATATACTGGATCCCCAACAATGGAATGGTTTATCGCGGCACAATGAGCCCGGATCTGGTGTGTCCTGCCTGTCTTTAGATTCACTTCAAGAAGCGTAGCATCTGAAAAACGTTCTTTGACCTTCCAAAGTGTTTCCGCATCTCGTTTGTTCGTTCCAATAATAGACATTTTTTTCCTGTCGACCGGATGCCGGCCAATGGGAAAGGTAATACGCCCTGAGTCTGATTTCAATTCACCATGAACGAGGGCGAGATATTTCTTTTGTATTGTTCTGTCTTTAAATTGTCTTGAGAGAAACTCATGTGCGTCCATTGTTTTAGAGATAACCATTATCCCTGATGTATCTTTGTCAAGCCGGTGTACAATTCCCGCTCGCATTTTAGCACCATATGCTTCGATCTCAGGACAGTGGTAAAGAAGTCCATTTAGCAATGTTCCGGTATAGTGGCCCGGGGCGGGATGAACAACAAGCCCGGGCTGTTTATTAATGACAATAATGGCATCATCTTCATATAAAATATTAAGAGGGATTGGTTCAGGATCAAATCTGACATTTTCATGGGTTTCAATAGTGCCGCTTATCTCATCCCCTTCGCAGACCTCATCGAGCCGGTTTCCGGAATCAGAAAGGTCGGCAAGAAATGAAAAATCACCTTTGGGGTGCATTGTTTCGAGGAGTTAAGTGCCAGTAGAACTTTTGCAGTTTTCTAAATCTTCGGGACTTTCTGGTGCTTCAGAAATAAAAAATGCCTCTATTTCTGAAATAATCGTATCTTCATCGGTATTTTTCGCGGTCGAAAGCTCCTTAACCAATAATACCTGCGCGGTATCATATAATTTTCTCTCTCCAAAGGAAAGGTCTTTGGTATATTTAAGGATGGATAAATCCCTGAAAACTTCAGCAACATCATACAGAGAGCCTGTTTTAATCTTTTCCATATATTCTCTGTATCGACGATTCCATGTCTGAACTTCATTTGAGGTTTCATTTTTGCTTTTCATGACGGCATATACTTTAGGGATTTCTTTTTTATCTATGACATCTCGTAACCCAACCTGAGCCACGTTAAACGTCGGAATCATAATAAGCATCCCATTATCAAAAACCTTCATGATATAAAAATCATGCTTTTCCCCATTAATCACCTTGTTTTCAATTGCTTCAATCCGGCCAACACCATGCGCAGGATAAACAGCGAGATCACCGACCTGAAAAGTTTTTAAATTTTCTTTTTCAGTTGGTATTTGCGTTTTAGTTTTTTTATAATTCATTGAACCACCAGTTAAGTGATTTTATTTCAAAAGGTTACAAATAATCATCTGTTTTAGATACACAATATACCCCAGGATGATTCGTAATTTCAAAAAATAATCTTTGCTGTAAAATCCAACACAAGATCAAATAGTCAATTATTCCAATATATTATTATGTCGTAAAAGCATATCAATAACGAAAGATAATTTTTTAACATACTTTTCAATAACAAGCAATAAAAAAGGATTGGCATTTAATAATGCCAATCCTTTTTATTATTTTGGTATTATTTTAATACTAAGTTACATCAGTTTTATCAAAATGGGAACAAGAAGAAGCGCAACCACATTGAGAATCTTAATCATCGGATTTATTGCCGGTCCTGCTGTATCCTTGTAAGGATCACCAACAGTATCACCTGTAACAGCTGC
>JAFDFT010000532.1 GCA_019309685.1 Deltaproteobacteria bacterium | reverse complement strand
ATCCCACGCTGACAGCAGCCAATCAGCTTATAAAAGAACTTAAAAAATAACAAAAGCTCCAACTATTTGGGAAGGCTGAAATCTCATGCATAAATTTAACAGTTGTTTTGTCCGCTAACCAAACGCGGTTTTGATCCATCATCATTTATATATCCACGCGGGTAAAATGAGATGTCTCAAGCTTGCCATCTGTCAAATCCGCCATTATTTTTCGATCCGAAGATGCCCGCTCACACAGATCATTTATTTCGATCATGTGCGTCTCCAGTTTTCTTCTTAGGTTTTCTTTTTCAATATCATCAGTCCCTTTTGGAACTATAAAAGGTCCGCCGTATATATAGGCAATTTTTGAAAACGGAATCGGCAGTGGCATCCTGTCCCAGGTAGGAACAGTCACCCGTGGATTTGAGGCAACACTCATTGTAAGGATAGGCGCACCGGTCTTTTCAGCTAAATCAATCACCCCTTTTTTCACGATGAACTTGGGCCCCTTGGGGCCGTCAACGGACATGGCAGCATTGTACTTTTCTTTGATTGTCATGCTGGAAAGTTCATCTTTTGCATTATCACCGGATATAAAACCTGGCGAAGAACTATCTCTTGTCCGAGTCGTCCTTCTCACAGTTTCTATGCCAACCCTTGCCATCAAAGACGCTCCGAGCATCCCGCCCCATCTGTCACCGCACATAATGGCATGGCGGCTGTTTTGAAAATTAAAAAAATAGAATATATCCAGGTAATGGTAGTGAGCCAAAATCACCGGCTTGCTATTATGGACAAACCGATCCTCCAATTCCTTGTTTATCCAGAATTTTTTGGCCGTGCGGTAGCTGGAAGTCAATATGAAGTAAACTGCGGGCCCCAATACCTGTATTAAAAATCTGATTTTCAGGCTTTCACCCTTTAATTCTGAAGGACCTCTTCTAACGACCATGTCCGAAACCTTTCTTTATTCGAAATTGCTGTTATAAATAATAAATTTCCCGTTTAAACAAACAGCTTTAAAATACGACAAATGCAATACACTCGAGACGTATCAGCTATCTGTGCTGGTAATAAACGGGATAAAATCCTTAGAAACTTCGTTCAAATCAGGGAGTTTATCAATGTAAGGTGAAAGATCCACCGTATTTAAGGTATGCCAAAAAAGAAAGGTACTTCCTTTTTTACGTTTTATAAAGTCCAGCATTGCAGCCATTGTTTTTCCTGTATAGGTCACATCCAAATCCAGCCCTTCTGTATCTCTGACAAGATCAATTGCCGCCTGTCCTTCCTTTGTGTTTTCAGCGTATCCATCTCCTATAAAATCGTGGATCAGTCCAATATCGGCCGCTTTGGCCTTATGTATAGAAAGATCGGCTCCCATCTTTTCCAGAAATCTTATCGCCCTGTTCATTTCCCATGCGATAATACGTTCATTTACAAAGACCTTTTCAAGAACCCTTACACCCATTACCTTTCCTGTGCCGCCAAAGGCCATAGCACCCAGCATCAACCCCGCTGCTGTTCCTCCGGTTCCGACGGTTATAAAAATATAATTCGGCTTGGGACAGTATCCTTCTTGAATCTGTTTTTTGATCTCCAGAGCAGCATCAAGATATGAAAGTACCGAGACAGGTGAAGACCCGACAAGCGGGATCAGATAGGGTCTTTTCCCTCGCAGCAATTTGGACATATATGTGCTGATCAGTTTTATGCCATAAACAGGTATATTCTTTCCAATAACCTGTTTTACGCCTAGAGATGTGGAAATCAAAAAGTTTTTTGTAACATAGGGCTGAAAAGGCTGGTCATTATACAGGGCAGTAATATCTTTAAAACCGGCCAAATGGCCGTAAATGACGGAAGAAAGGATCTGGTTTGACCCGACAGCGCCCCATGTTATCAGCGATTTTCGGCCCTTTTTCACAGCATCTGCTATTATCCATTCCATCATCCGACACTTGTTGCCTCCATATATGTTGGAGGCGCAATCATCCCGCTTGATCCATACATCAGCACCCGTTACGTTGCTTAATTTTTTCAGGTGTTCCACAGGGCTGGGAAAATTGCCAAGGGGTGAGAAAGCGACTTTTTCTTTAAGTACAGGGTACGTTTCAAACAATCTGGGTCTTTCTCTCATTTTCTCCTCAACGTTAGTAGTGTAATTTCAGACTGATTGTTCGACAAGGTTAAATTTTTAATCATGGAGTATAGGAAGAATAATCGGATGTGTCAAATCTTTAACGCACCATGTGCCGGGATACTTTAAACCTTGTCTGTGTCCGATAACGTCCAGACGAAACAACAGAAGTACAAATATTTTTATTCTCTTTGTTGCCAGCAAAGCGGATATTGTGTAATGTTTTTTGCACGGAAAAAGGAGGAGAAGGACATGAAAAGTTATCGAAAAGAGCTTTTTTTTAACGTGCCCACACGGCGGGCTTATATAAATATTACGCCGGATGTGGAGCAGTGTTTGGAGGAAAGTGGTGTTAAAGAGGGGTTGGTGCTGGTCAATGCCATGCATATTACTGCATCCGTATTTATCAATGATGATGAATCCGGACTGCACCATGATTATGACCT
>JAFDFT010000531.1 GCA_019309685.1 Deltaproteobacteria bacterium | reverse complement strand
AGCATTCTTTTCCCCAATCGCCTTTTTTAAAATCTCTGCGGTTTCGACCACATCTTTTCCCCAGATATTTGATGCGTCTTTTATCTCGATCCCTTTTTCAGTTACATTTACCCACACCGGTTTTTCTGCCGCGCCGGTAAAAAATATCGCGTCATACCCGGCACGTTTCAACTCTCTTGATAAAAATCCCCCGGCATTCGCATCTCCACATCCACCTGTCAAAGGTGATTTCCCAACAACCATGAATCTGCCTGAAAAGGATGCGCCTGTTCCTGTTAAAAGCCCTGAACAAATGCCGAAATAACTTTCAGGCGATAAAGGGTCTATTCCTGCTTTCTGACGTTGTGTAATAACTGCTGCGCCTAGCCCATATCCGGAAAGATATTTTTGATAAAACGCATCGTCAGGTTCAACCACCTCTGTTTTTCCGTTGCTTAGATTTATAATGCAGTATTTACCCATATATCCACCAGCCATATGTACCTCCTTATTTTTTGTCCAAGATTTCTCTTACCTTGTTTTGCCACTAGTGATTACGTGAGATGAAATATGTTCTCCTGTGGTCATAAAAAAAATGGCGTATTGTTTATAGGAAATTGTCATTACAGTTGAAAGAAATTTGCTAAGGATTTATGATTTTGAAAACATATGATTTTTCTACTTATTATAAATAGAACTAATATGCAATTTATCTTTAAAAAATAACTATTCGAATTGAATTCTTTGTTTATTTATCCGGATCATGAGTTTGTTATGCGATTATCCACTTTTCTTTTCTTTTGCTAAGCCAGAATTTTTACAACTTCATTTATGAGAATGGATATCGGCATTTTTTTAGGACATGCCATTTCCGCAGGTGTAAAATCAGCAACTGCCAAACGGTTTAAGATGTCGGGTGACATCTGCCTGAGGATATTCATGGCACGTTCTGTTTCTTCATATTCATGAGCATACATAAGGCATCTCATCACATCACTGATAGGAACATCGCAGGCCATCTCTGGCTCACAATATTCAGCACAGCCTGTGCAATAATATGAAGCAGTTTGACTGGCATGCAAATCAAAGAGCGTTTTTTCCAGCCCCGAAAGTTTCGGTTTGCCCATTGAAGCAGCAACGTTTGCCTTAAGAAGTGTCATATTGGTCATCTCAGAACAGATACTGGTAATCTGTTGATTCTCCCACACAGCTTTGAGTTTCGCCTGTTCCACGGTGAAACCCTTTTTTATAAATTGTGCTGTAAGTGATTGGGCTGTTATATCTTCTTTACCGATATCGGCAAAAACCTTCGCAAAGAAAGGCGCTTGCGTTTTCATCGCAACTAATCCAATTCCTTCTTTTGCACAGGCATCACATGCTTTTTTCATTGAATCTGAATTCATGAGTCGGTAGTTGTAGCTTGTCATAATACCGTCGACCCAACCCAGCTTTGCTGCTGCGGAAAGGCATTGTTCCATGTTTTTATGCGTACTAAAACCAAATAATCGAATACGTCCTTTTTTCTTTTCCTTTTCAGCCCATACTTTCGTTGCCTTTGTGAGTTCTTCCTTAACATCAGATACACTATGGACAAAAAACATATCCACATAGTCGCATCGCATTCGCTGTAAGGACGTTTCCAAAGAACGTGTCATACGTGCTGGATCAGATGACCGTGATTTGGTTACAAGAAATACTTTTTTTCTATCTTTTGGATATTTTTTAAAATAGTTCCCTATAGCTTCTTCGCTATTATTGTATGTATGTGCCGTATCCCAATATGTTACACCCATTTTTATTGCTTGTTTTAACAACAGATGTTTAGAATTCAAATCCTGACTGCACCCAAAACCAAGCATAGCTACTTGGATCCCGGTTTTGCCAAAAGGACGTGTTGGCACACGTTTCTCTTCAGCGAATTGATTTACTGATGTTAAAGCGGTGGACTCCCGCGTACCGGTTACAGCCAACAACGAACCAATACCGGCTTTACCTAATGTTTTGATAAACGAGCGGCGGTCAATCGTTTTCATCCATAGCTTCCTTTCATTAAACCAGTTCAGCGCCCTTGGCTCTCGCTTTTGTTAATAACTCACTATCATTTGCAGCGGATTTTCGATCCAGATTCGCACCGTATTGATGAAATAATTCATACGACTCTGTACCTAACGATAGGGGGATTAATTTAAACCAATCATTCATATGGTTGTAAAGTTCAGGGTAAAACTCCGGTGGTTCTGGATCGCCTCGAGAAATGATAAATAGAAGCTTTCTATTCTTAGGAAATGCTGAGTTAATTTCTGTCTGACCTGTTTCCGGATTTGCCTTGAATTCAAGAAAACTGTATAAACGATCCACCAGCAACTTGAATTGCCCTGCAACATGAAACCAGTAAACGGGTGTTCCCATTACAACAACATCATAATCAGTCATTTCCTGCATTATTGTTGTCAGATCATCTTTCTGCGCACATTTGCCCAGATTCTTTTTACACCCTTCACACCCCAGACAACCATTGATATTTATTTCTCTTAAATTAACCAGCCGTGTTTCTGCTCCTTTTCAGCTGCCCCTTCCAACACAGCTTCA
>JAFDFT010000530.1 GCA_019309685.1 Deltaproteobacteria bacterium | reverse complement strand
CTAATGACTCCCCTTTTTTTTTTTTTTTTTTTGCTTTGATAGCCTCACCCCACTTGGAATCCGGTACACCGATCACTGAAACCTCTTCCACCAGGGGGTGCTCCAGGATTGTCTTTTCGACTTCAGCAGGATAGACATTCTCTCCTCCAGGCTTAATGAGCTCTTTTTCCGGTTTTCTGCCGGTATAAAAGAGATATCCTTCTTCATCAAATTTTCCCATATCACCTGTGTGATGCCAGCCGTCCCGGAACGTGTAAGCATTATCTTCATCGAGATTCCAGTAACCGTTAAAGACAACGGGACCGCGAACAACGATTTCTCCCTGTTCGCCGGTTTCCACAAAGTTGCCTTCACCATCAACCAGTTGGACCTCGGCCATAAAGGCTGGGATGCCGGCTGAACCTACCTTTTCAAAATAAGGAGCAAAAGTGACAAACCCGGATGTTTCCGATTGGCCAAAACCCGTCCAGAATTTTCCGCCGGTTATTTCTTCATAGCTCTGGATTGTATCCGGTGCGTCGAGTCCGCCAACGACTCTAAGGCTGGTCAAGTCAACATTCAGCTCATTGTTCCTTTCCAGTAGTGTTGACAGCATGGGAGGGAATTCAACGAATATGCTGACGCGATCTTCGCTGATGTGTTTTAAGGCAAGGTCTGCGTCGAATTTGGCAAGCATCACGTTTTTTCCGCCCGCATGCATGACGTTTAAGGCAGTTCCCAAGCCCGCGATATGAAAAAGCGGAAGCATGCACAAATGGCAATCCTCTTTTGTAATATTCCAGATATACATCGACTGAATATTGGAAGCGATGATTCCTCTATGGCTCAATGTCGCACCGCGGGGCTTTCCTGCAACAGCTGCAGTATGAATGATTAAATAATCATCTTCAGAATGAACATCTATTTCAGGGCAGACACCATCATTTTTAAGAAGATCTTCAAAAGCATCTAAATAACCTGATGCGGATCCCATTGAATAGGTTTTTTTAATAAAATCAAATTTATCCCTCAGCGGGGACGTCTGATCTTGAAATTCTTTTTCAGCAAATAGGAATTTAGGGGCCCCATCGGAAATAATGTATTCAACCTCTTCCGGCTGAAGACGCCAATTGATGGGAAGCATAATACAACCTGTCTTTGCGGCGGCTCCATAAAGATACATGAATTCCATGTTATTTTGAGAAAGGACACCGATCCGGTCTCCTTTTTTTAAACCGATGTTGACCAATCCGCAGGCAAGTTTGTCCACGGTTTCTTTAAACTGACCGTGTGATATTTTTTCGTCACCTGCTATCCAACCAATGTCATTTCCATAAAGTTGAGCGTTACGTATAATAATGCTGTAAATCGTGAAGTCGTAAAGTCCCATGTTGACCTCCTTTATTGAGATGTGATGGTATGTTTTTTTAAACCAAGTGGTTTTAAACTGTATAAATACATTATCTATAAGCATTTTGTTATTGCAGGTTGCTGCCAATCATTCGACCGTATGAATCAAATGAAGGTTCAAGGAAGGGTTTTGTATTGAATATATGAACAGATAATGTGTGTCAATATCAAACAGATAAACGTTACAGAATATAAAATTTCAAAAAATATGAGAGTCATAAAAAAGGCAGTCCTGTATTTCTAACAGATCCGTTTATGCAGGATGTTTCAAAACAATGGTGATTTTCAGAATTTTTCAATAATATCTTGACAAAAAGGTTGCCATTCATTACGGTCTATCTGATTTTTATTCAGTTATTGTTCACGTTTGTTTTCTTTAATCATTACCCAAAAAGCATTAACCATTTTTTAATTTTATCAATTCCAACATTGGTTTAAAAAAGGAGGGGAGTACAATGAAAAAAACTTTTATTTTATTGGTAATTGTTGCTTTTGTATTGGGTGGTTTTTTTCTGCCAGCATGTAAGAAGGCAGAGGAGGTGGGGCCGGCAAAGGCTATCAAAGTCCTTTCACAGTTTCCCATGAGCGGACCCGTGGGATCGCTGCCTGAATTCGGCTGGGGCTACATTGACGGCATGAACTGGGTAAACAGCGAAGAAGGAGGCGGGGTAAACGGAAAGAAGATTACCTGGTATCTGGAAGATATGCGCTATAACCCCACCGTGGAAGTGGCCAACTTTAACAAGTATGCTGCTGAGCACCCCGCGGATGAGCTCCTGATGGCTACAGGATACATCACAGGCGGACTCAAACCGCTAATCGACAAGGTGAACAAGGAGGAGAAAATCCCATGGCTGGACGGATCTTATTCAACCGAAATCTTCGGTGCTGAAGGAGGTCCTTCAAAGTATCCCTACTACTATTCTTTAGGCGCGACTTATGGCGATCAGCTTAAGACGCTGGCTAAATGGATTAAGGAAAATTACGAAGGAGAAGGCGCTGCAAAAGTCGGCCTTGTTTACAGTCCAACCGCGTGGGGCAAAGACGGCATACCTGGGTTGAAGGCATATATGGAGAAACTGGGTCTGGATCTGGTAGCAGAGATAGAATATCCATACTCTGCCACTGCCGCTACAAACGAGGGCGCGACACTTAAAAAGACAGGCGCCCAGTACGTAATT